>CAYWIG010000371.1:0-2516 GCA_964458295.1 uncultured Myxococcales bacterium | reverse complement strand
GAGGGGTATGTTGCCGAAGGTCCTGGATTCATTCAGGGTCGTTCATGAGCACTTCAAAAAAGCGCTGCCAAGTCTATACAGCGTCTCTGTGCCAGGATCATTGCGTGATGGAAGGGCTATGGCAGGGAAGATCAGGCAACCTCAGACGGCAGGTCCCAAGGGAAGAAAGACCCAGGATATTATCGTAAGGGTTGAGGTCTTCAATCGTCGGACGGGTAGGATTGTAAAGGTTCGCGAGATGAAGCCTCGTCACGTGGTGATGAGTCCTCGTGGTAAACCGACCGAGGGAAGGATGCTTCGAGCGTACCCAACATGGAGTAGTAGAGCCAGTATGATCGGCGCTGAAGTTGATCGCGGACGACCACGCCGCAGGATGACTCGATATGATATCGATCAACGAGATGCGGGAAGGGCGGTTGCAAGTGCTCGCCGCATAATAGGACGACAGCATGGAAAATTGGGTTATAGGATAGTAGCGATAGGTGGTCCTAAAAAGTAGGATTATAAATTTATCGTCAATTGGCGTCTATCAATTGCATAGGAAATAGGCAGGATTGAGCTGACAAACCATGTCGTGATGATCCTTCGCTTCCCTCAGCGCTCCAACCATCAGATATGAATTTCCCAACAGGTAGTGGTTTCTATAAATTGGGGAATATATCACCGCGCGTTTTGCTCTATCAAAGCTGCATTTTGTTGTGCTGCAATTTCTGGATGTGGCGTTCATCTCAAAGATGCTCATCAGGTGAAGGCCATCCGTGATCATCGCATCGAGTTTGGGATGTTTCGTAGCGGCGATCGGTTTCTTGAGTAAGGGATCTAGAAATAATCTCATTCCGCGCGGCAGCTGAAATGATGTATAGATGTGATCTAGATCGGAATCACTATGTAATGTATCATGAACGCTCGGTTCCGGTATTCCTAAAACCAGGGCGATTCCCTTTGCCAGGAACGCAAGTTCCTCACAGCGGGCCGTCCTCCTCTTCAGAAGCCCGTCGACTCCAATCCCCTCCAACTTCAAATCTGTGGTATAGGAGATTCCAAGACCTGTATCGGATTTGATCAGACCGTGCATCATCCTAGCACTTTTTTCCAGGTCGCCCGTTGACTTCCATCTTCGTTCCGCGGAGCGAAACTTGGAAAGGACTAGTCGTACATTATCCTCGGAATAGAAGAACCACGGAATAAACATGCCATGCCTTCGAAGTGCAGATGCGAGCAGGTCACCGCTTTTCCTCTTGTCCTTTCCACCTCCTCTGATGACCTCCACCCATTTCCTGTATTCCTCGGTAGCGATCTTAAGCGCTAACCGTCTGATCTCCCGTGAAGATACCTTGCTGTTCGGACCTGGATCAGTAATTTTGTGTGGGCTCTTTGAAACGTCAATGGTAGGTACGCCTGTATCGAAATCCTTCTTCGTTAGATTGGGATAGCGTGAGAGCAGTTCCTGTCCGATCCTGTAACCTTCAGGATCGGCGAGCTTCAACGTATCGCCAAAGATTGAAGTCATCCGCCTGCCCATACTCAATGTAGGTTTATCCATCAATCCCTTATCGCTCTTTCCATAGAAAAGTTGCCGAGAAATTTAATTTCCAGCCAAAATCGCTTCAAGAATTCTTCGGTGACCGTAATAAGTCAATTATATCAGCATGTTATTGCATTTAATGACATGGGAGAGTGAAAGATGTATATATGCAAAAAACGGAAAGGGGGAGGGTTATGAGGCGTTCAAAAATATTCTTAATGGTAATTGCCGTCATGATCTTTGTCGGTGCAACGATGATCGGTGTTGCACACGCGAAGATCTGCTCGGTGGGTGATAGTGCTCAGGTTCTGTGGAAGGGTAAGTGGTATTCCGCCCATGTGATGAAGGCGAAGGGTGATCAATGTTATATTCATTATGATGGTTATTCCACCTCCTGGGATGAGTGGGTCGGTGCCGATAGAATAAGGATCGCAGGCTTAAAACCGAAGGTTAGCTCAGGTCCAAGTTCATATCCTGTAGGTACAGCCGTTCAGGTGAATTGGAAGAACAAATGGTGGCCAGCGCATGTCATCGCCGTCGGTAAAAACTCCTGGAAGATTCATTATGACGGCTATTCCAATTCCTGGGATGAATGGGTGGGCCCGAGCAGGATAAGAAAATAATTTTGCAATAATTCGTTCATCTATGGAAGGAAACGGGTGTGAAAAAAATGATTGCTGCAATCTGTTTGGTGGTGTTGTTGGTCGCAATATTAGTCATGTACAAACTGTTCGTCGTGCATTCGCCCAGGGATACCTCCTCGTTGTTTTCGGATAAACAGTATGTAATCGCTCATAGAGGGGGATCCAAGGTTGCTCCTGAGAACACGATGGCGGCCTTCAGGCTTTCATCGGCGTTGAATGTTTCCTTCGAGGTTGACGCGATGCTGTCGAAGGATGGTGAGTTCGTCGTCTTTCATGATAAGACGTTGGAGCGAACGACGAACGGGGCTGGCAGTTTAATCGATAAGGCAGCATCGGAGCTCGCTGAG
>CAYWIG010000370.1:0-2535 GCA_964458295.1 uncultured Myxococcales bacterium | reverse complement strand
GTGAACTCGGGTGATGATGTATACAACGTCAATCAGAGTTCATCCGAAAGAATGGGTCACCTCATCAACATGAAGGGTAAGGAGAGGATTGAGGTGCCGACAGCGGTGGCGGGTGATATCGCTGCCATAGCTAAGCTCAAGAATACATGTATCAATGATACCTTCACCGTTAAGAATTCTGCTATCACCGTCGATCCGATCAACTTTCCAAAACCGGTCGTGCCACTGGCGGTTATTCCGAAGACGAAAAAGGATCAGGACAAGCTCGGTATAGGTTTATCCAAACTTACCGAAATAGATCCAACATTTTCATATCATGTCGATAAGGAGTTTTCCGAAACAATTGTTACAGGAATGGGTGAGGTTCAGATTGACGTCATGGTGAAGAGGCTATTGGATCGTTACGGTGTCGACGTTGAACTCGGCAAGCCGCATATTCCTTATCGTGAGAAGATAACGAAGAAATCTGAGAAACAGGGCAAGCACAAAAAACAGTCGGGTGGCCATGGCCAGTACGGAGATTGCCACTTGCGCCTTGAACCTTTACCGACGGGCGGCGGTTTTGAATTCGTGAATTCAATCGTCGGTGGTGCCATCCCAACAAAATATATTCCTGCGGTGGAAAAGGGTGTACGCGAGTCGATGAAGAAGGGTGCTCTCGCGGGATATCCCGTGGTGGATCTTAAGGTTACCGTTTATGATGGTTCGTATCACGATGTCGATTCATCCGATATGTCGTTCCAGATTGCTGGCGCACTCGCATTTAGAAATGCGATGGCGGATGCTGGCCCTCAGCTTCTCGAACCTGTAGTCGAACTCGAGGTATACGCACCTCAGGATTACATGGGCGATCTTTCAAGTGATATAAGTCAACGTCGTGGGCGTGTGTCCGGTATGGACTCCGGCATTCTTATGGCTAAAGTTCCTATGGCTGAGCTCTATCAGTACTCAGCGAGTCTTAAGTCGATCACAAGGGGTTCAGGAACTTACTCGATGGAATTTTCACATTACGATGTAGTGCCTACACATATTGCCCAAAAGATCATCGATGAGACCAAGAAGGAGAAAGAGGAGAAGAAGGATTAGTTGCTGACTCATGCATTTAAGAAATGGGAGCCGTCATAAGGATGGTTCCCATTTTTATTTATTGAAAAAGATTACTGGTAATAATCTCTCTCTCATTGTATTCGGGTTTTTATGAGTAAGCGCGAAATAATTTATGGAATCAATCCGGTGTGTGAGGCGCTTCGTTCCGGCAAGCGAAGGTGTCACGTCGTGCACATCGCTGAAGGGAAGAGGGATGTTTCTTTAAAGGATTTGCTGGAGGAGATTGAAAAAACCGGTGTGCAGTTGAGCTATCAGAAACGACATGAGATTGATTCATTGGTTGAAGGTAGGAAGCACCAAGGTGTTGCTGCCGAGTTCGAATCGTTTCCATACGTTGCTGCGCGCGAGATTCTTGATATCGCGGCAGGAAATAAAAGCGGTGCGTTGATTCTGATCCTGGATGGTATCACCGATCCGCAGAATTTGGGTTCGATCATCAGGACGGCACATCTGATGGGTGTGGATGGAGTAATGATTCCCCAGGATAAATCTGCTGAAATTACGCCGACTGTGGTTAAGGCGTCTGCCGGAGCGACTGAATATATGCCTGTTGCCAAAATTACAAATGTTGTCAGGGAGATGGAGCATATCAAGAAGCTTGGCTATTGGATAGGCGGTGCCTCCGGCGGGGAGGGCGAAAGCCTCTATCTACATGAATTTAAGGGGGAAAATACTGTAGTCGTACTTGGGAGCGAGGGAAGTGGGATGAGGAGACTCGTCAGGGAAAAATGTGACTACTTAATTTCTATCCCGATGGTCGGAAAAATAGATTCGTATAACGCATCAGTAGCAGCCGCTATAATAATATCAGAAATATCAAGACAGAGGCGAAAATAGCCCATGCAAATTCCGTTCCTAAAAATGGCAAAACCCCTTGACAAAGCAGGGGATCTCTCCTAGAAAGCCCGGAATTTCGCGAATCGAGGAGTGCGAAGAATAACGGAAAAGTATGAGTCATATCAATCGGAAACAAAGTTTTTGATTTGTTTTCGAGGGGGTGGTTTCATATTTTTTGCGTGTTCATCTTTATGATCGCGAAAAAATATTTTTTTTGATCTTTGATAATCTGTGCATTGGTTTGTTGGATAGCAGTTTAAGTCCGGCCGGTGGTTGATCGGACGGAATCGGTTTTTTTGCGCCGACGTAGCTCAGTTGGTAGAGCTACTGATTTGTAATCAGTAGGTCACCGGTTCAAATCCGGTCGTCGGCTCAGAAATTTGCGGAGCAAATTTCTCCTCTATTTTCTAATTTCAATTATCTAATTTCGAAAATGGAGAATTAGATAGTAGAAATTGGAGGGAAAATTGCTTTCAGCAATTTTTGGGGAGAGGTTCCCGAGCGGCCAAAGGGAACAGACTGTAAATCTGTCGGCATACGCCTTCGGAGGTTCGAATCCTCCCCTCTCCACACTCTAGTTGGTAGGAAGTT
>CAYWIG010000369.1:0-2560 GCA_964458295.1 uncultured Myxococcales bacterium | reverse complement strand
AATATCATAGATGTTGATCTGGGTATAAATGACATCCCAAGGGAGTTCGTATCTGTCCTGAACGTTCAAAGGGGATCGGGTGGAATGAAGAGGCCTCCAAGGGATGTCGAGGTTCTCGAGGCGTTCAAGGATATGGTCGGTGATTATAAAACCGCCCAAGAAGCGGCTTACAAAGCTGCAAAACCGTCGGAGTACTATACCGAGCAGCGTGAGCTAGCGCTTGCGGCTGAGGCTGCTGAGGCTGCTGAGGCTGCTGCGGCGGCTGAGGCAGTTAGGGAGGAGATGCGTGAAGTTGCGGATGTTTTTGCATACGAAGCCTATAAGGTAGCGCAAGCGCAAGCGGAAAGGGCTAAAAGTTATAAAGAGATTGTAAGAAGTTACTTCGGGGATGACGTGCCAAGCAATATTGTAGTTGTGAGATGGCGCAATGGTGATTTTCAATATGATGTGGTTTCGGATGATCCGCATATAGTTCCCCATTATTGGAATGCAGCGGTAAGGGCCTATTCGAATGGTGAACCGTTCACAGTTTTTTCAGAACATGGTGATAGGGGTCACATCCGGGGCGTCTTGATGGTGGGTCCAGATGGAATAACACCAAAACAGCTGACGGCCAAAGAGACTAGAATTGCAGGTCTGCTTACCGAACCTACATCTGAATATGAAACTGCGTATAGATACTTTGGTACCAATCCACCAAGAAAGATCGCGGTCGTTAGGTGGAGAGGTGGTGCACTTCAACACGATATAATCGATGACACTATGGCTACTCGTTTTTATTGGAGAAAGGCGAGAGATTATTACTCCGAAGGTAACCCCTATACATTTATTCCGAAGAAAAAAGAATTGGGCGAGAGCAGGGGTGCTATGATGGTCGATGCGGATGGAGACGTAATACCTATGGATGGTGAGTTTTCAGGTCTAGCAAAATTTATCACTGAACCTTCGTGATGTCGTATAAGAAGGTGTCCGACACTTAATCGATATTTTTCGAAAAAGTGTCGGACACTTAAATTCTAGTAACCACACCTCACCTCGCCCGTTCCGATGCGATGAGGTAGACCGCCACCGTACGGTTCGTAATAAAACTTTTCACCGATTTGTCTCTTGATGATGAAGTACATCGGCGCGAGCTTCTCTATTCCAGGTTTGAAATTCTCGGGAATATCGGATTCCGCTATGAGTATCTTTATATTCGTCTCCGGTGCTTTATCCCAGATATCGGCAGGTATTTTGTCTGCCGGTATAGCTTCGTTCTGATTCCATCCCTCTATCTTAGCTCTCAAATTCGCTGGAATGATTTCAGGATCGACGTAATGTGGATTCGGGCGCTTATTGATTTCATCGATCAACCACAGAGAGGTCTTGTAGTCAGGAGCCTCAAGAACTGCAGGGGATTCCGTAGCGGCGAAGGTTGTGAGGATTCTCAGATCCATCTGATCAAGGTCAGTTTCACCCCTGAATTTCTTTTCATCACGATCAAATTTTTTCTTAAACGTATCGAGTTTTTTACCTATGTACGATTTTATGATTGCGACATGGGGATCATGTCCCTCCTTGATCAAGTTGGCATATCTGTCCCAGTCTACCGAAAATGCTTCGCGTTGCCTAACGGCCATAAGGGCGCGGGCGAATGGAAGTCTTCCACGAAGCAAGGTCAGAATAGCCGTCTCCTCCCCGTAATGATAGGTCACCTTTCGCGGGTCGGTTACATCTAAATCCGTTCTTAAATTCTTCACCTTCTTGATCAAAGCCTCATCCTCCGTGGCGCGAAACAGCATCATCTTTCCGATGGCATCCGCAAAACCCTCATCCATCCACGGTATGTACGAATGATATCCCTTCGGATTTGCCACGACCTCCTGCATCATGTGATTCGCTTCATGCATCGTGATATATTCTGGAATGCCTGGGATGACCTGGCTTCTTTTGAAATAAATTCCAACCGGAACACCCAACTCTTTGGCTTCCGAGCTGTTTACATTGAATGCTGACCAATCGGCATCCTTATAAATTTCGGTGTGACCCTCGAAGAAGTATTCGACGATCTCCGGCTTTGTCGGCTCGAAGTTATCGATTCCATAATAACGTTTGGCAAGGGCAGGAAGCGACGCTGCCATACGCTCGAAGACCTCTTCGATATCGTAATTTGAATTCATCTTCGACAAACGCTCCGTGAGGAGAGAAATGTCCTTATCGAATATCTCCTTGGTGTCTGGATCGGTGGATCCATTCACTCTCTTAAGTTTTTCAACTGTGGCGTTCGCATCAAAATCACCTTGCAGATTATCCCCACCCAGATCTTTCGATATTATTTCCACCAACCTTCCTGCTGGATAAAGATGAAAACCGCCATCGGCGATCGCTGATTTTATTGCACCCCTCTCGGAAAGCTTCATCGTAACCTCCTTGTTTTAGTGATGGGGGATAATTGCCCACAGATCTCTAAATGCCAAGGGAAAATCATGAGAGGTGAGTATGGTGCTATCAGCCTAGAAATAACGATCTGCAGGGATTCAATATTGGACTGGCCACTCATATAATAATATGGTAGATATAT
>CAYWIG010000368.1:0-2579 GCA_964458295.1 uncultured Myxococcales bacterium | reverse complement strand
AGATAAGCCGTCCCGGTTGGCCAACTCCTTATGAGTTCTGGCATCTGTTTTGCCACCGAAAGCGCTACCATATAGCATTTCAACCGCTGATGACTGAACATACATTTCTCCTTTCTGTGGTTTAAATTATCAAGGCCTCCACCCTTACGAGAGGCCCTGATAATTTAAACCACATAAGGAGGATCCTATGAATCATCAGCGGTTGAAATGCTACAGGTTGCTAATCGTATTCGCAAAACAGATGCCAGAACTCATAAGAACCCTACCCAGAGGAAACGGCTATATCGAGGATCAGCTGAAAAGGGCATTATCCAGCGCAATATTGAATCTGAGTGAGGGTAACGGCAGGCGAAGCAAGAAGGAACGAAATAGATTCTTCGATATCTCGCTTGGATCCATAGCTGAAGTAGCTTCTATCATCGATATATTATGTGCTTATAGTTACATCCCAGCTAATCGATCTGAAGATCTAAAATCTATATTAAGGAAGTCATATGCAATGATAATAAATCTTAAGAAGTGTAATCTACCATTCTAAAACCATCGATCTTAAGCTGACTCTTAAGCTTAATCTGCCATCTTCAATCTGTTTGCATCCCAAAATATCCGATGCATATATATGCAAGCTTGGCGACCATGAAGTCGTAGGCGTGAAACCCTTCGATGGGAGCCAGTTCAACGATATCCATTCCAACAATCTCTTTCTTCTCGAATAGATGTTTCAGAAATCCAGTCACCTGCCACCAGTTCATTCCGCCTGGTTCCGGAGTGCCCGTCGCGGGAAGGATCGATCCATCGAACGCATCCAAATCGAGTGTAATATAAATTTTATCTGTCTTGATCGCATCGATGGCTTTTTCCATCCACGAGGCATCTCCGTACATATCTCTCGCATAGAAAATGGAATATTTTTCTATCCTCGCCTGATCGACTTCCGCTGCTGAAATGTTTCGTATACCCACTTGAACCGCAGGATACATCTCCCTCACCCTGGTCATCGCACAGGCATGCGACATCGGCTCCCCTTCATATTCAGATCTATGGTCGGCGTGTGCATCAAACTGAACGACGGTTATCTCTTCATCGTTGCCATGATATGCCTTGACGATTGCAGGTGTGATCGAATGTTCACCGCCCAACACGAGAGGCCACTTGCCATCATCCAAAAGTTTCTTCACAGCTGGCGTGATTTTATCAAATAGATTGCCGGGTTTGACTCCGTCCAATTCGAGTTGCGGCAGAGTAGCAACGCCTATATCGAAAGGTTCGCAGGCCTGCTCCTCATTATATAGCTCAACCTGTGTTGAGGCTTCGATTATGGAATTCGGAGCTTTGGATGTACCCTTACCATAACTCACCGTCGCTTCATAAGGGACGGGCAACACGACAACCCTTGCATCACTGTAGGAGGACTCTTCGTCTGTCAGTCCGAGAAAATTTATCATGATATTTTTAAAATTACGGAACGAATATTGCGCCCGCTATTACGGTGGTCCAATCACCCTTCCTATCACCTACAGCGGACTGCGTAATATTCATGGTCTTTACAATTTCACCAGAGATCGTCCAGGTGCCCTTCCTCTCGTTCCAGGATTTATCGGGATCGAACGGAACACCCAAGACCGTTGCGAGCATCTCCGCTGCTAGATCCTCAGCATAATCTCCTGCGAGTCTTTCGTTCTGGCCGAAGGAATGATGCTCTGAGAGATAACCATGGTATTCTCGACTCTTTGGAATCGAAAGTCCGACTGATGCAGCAAGAAGCCTGTGCGGTTCATCTGTGGCGGTGTCGGATAACACGCAATGTACGACTTGGCCTGGTCTCAACTGCTTCACGCCATCACTTCTATTCACGATTTTGCAGTTCGGAGGAAAGATACTGGAAACCCTGACGAGGTTAAATTGGGCTATTCTCGCCTGTCTCAGGGCCATCTCAAAGCTCTGAAGCTTCTCCCTATGCCGTCCAACGCCCTTTGTCAGAAAGACCTGGCTGGGTACATATTGTGTCATCTATCCCCCTCCTCTCCTGGAAATGCTGTTATCTATAAGTCGGTCGCGATTAACATAATTAAAATGGAGGTACAAGACAAAATGACATGACCTCCTCCCCGGAGTGCGCTTCGCTGGTCCGGGGTTTCCCAAGAGCGTCATGAGAATTCGAAGTAATTCGAAAGAAACACTCCTGCAAGGTGCGACGTAAGTCGTTCCTTGCAGGTGTGTTTCAATCGCGACATACCTCGCAGGAGTGACTTGCGTCCCACCTACGAGGAATGTCGCTTAGGCTTCGAATTCTCATGGGGCCGCCCTATCACATCCCTTCGTGATGCGCTAGGGCTCAGCGGAAGCATTCATCCCCGCACTGCGCGGCTGCCGTAAGCGGTAGCGCCGCTTGTACGGGGTTTCCTGGTACACAAAAAAAGGGGCCCGTCAGGACCCCTTTTCCATCGCCTAAGCAAGGCTACTTACTTCCTCTTTTTCCTTCTTGTGGTCTTTCTCTTTGTTGTCTTCCTCTTTAGAGGTCTTCTTCTCTTCGGAGCTGCTTTCTTTTTCTTTCTTGTCGTTCTCTTTTTCTTCTTTGG
>CAYWIG010000367.1:0-2581 GCA_964458295.1 uncultured Myxococcales bacterium | reverse complement strand
ATGGCTGATGGAATGCTTTGGAAAAATGATGTCGGCCTTCGGATTCATCCCGGTTCTTCGTGGAACGTTATCGACGGCGTCGATGCCATGGACAATGATGGTGTTGGTTTTGATGTCCTTTCGAGTCACAATCGTTTGCGGGGTGTGACGTCCAGATACAATAATGGTGCGGGTGTCTATATCTCTGGAAGCTGGAACCACGTCTACAATACAAGCAAGATTCACCACAACCAAGAGGGCGTCATCATTGATGATGGTGATTCCAATGAAATTTCCAAAAATAAATTTTATAGCAACTCCGGTATTGGTATCGATCTCATCGCAAGAGATACCGATATTGATACCGATGATGATCCGGACCTATTCGGCAATGAAACTCTGGCGGAACTAAGTATGCCGACGGCCAATGATATGCGTGCCGTCTACTTTGTCGATTCTCCGTCGCTCTTTGGTCTTGTCGGTTGGGTTCATCCCAATAGTAATCGGGTTGAAATCTTTGTTGCCGACAGCAGCACCCATGGCGGCCCGGGCGAAGGAAAATATTACAAAGAGATCGATGGTATTCAAATTTATGACGTGGATGGAAGTACCAATAAACTCTTTACTGCACTGATCACCGCGCAGGAAATCAACCTGACACAGCCGATCGTCGTGACAGTGACCGATGGTGCCAACAACACGTCGGAATTTTCGACCGTCGTTGTGCCTCAGGCAGCGCACATCGATGGCGATCCTCTCCAATGTCTGAAGACGCCGTGGTTTCATGAGGCCCTGGCCAAGGATCATGATGATCCCTGGAATGCCAATGAGACAGGGACCCAGACCTATCATGACAAGGACCCCGATCATAATTGCGACCCCAACGAGGGCGATCTTCCCGACGAGCCTGAGGAGACACCCCACATCTGTATCGAGGCGTGCGGTGATGTTAAGAATACCCTTCTTAAACTTTTTTGTGCCCTGAGATGTTATTTCGAAGAGACCTGTGTTGAGGACAATCTCTACGGTTTTGATCTGAATGAGAACGGCATTCCCGATGTTTGCGATGTCGATGCGGATGAAGATGATGTCCCCGATTACAAACTCGATAATTGTCCCAGAGACTACAATCCGAATCAGGAAAACTTTGACGGTGATGGTCGTGGTGACATTTGTGATCCCGATGATGACAACGACGGCCTGATGGATGACGAAGAAGATCGTGACGGTGATGGCATTGTCGATAAGGGTGAAAGTAATCCGAGAGATGCTGATAGCGATGGTGATGGTTGGTGTGATGGCGAGGGTGAGGGGTATCTCAACAAGAAATGCAAACCGGGCGACAACTGTCTCTTGATTTTCAACTATCAAGAAGATTCCGATTATGACTCGATCGGTGACCCCTGTGATGCAGAACCCTATAATGCCTGCAGTGGCGCTGACTCCGATGGTGACGATATTCCCGACTGGAGCTTTGTGGAGGATGAGCCGGGCGACAACTGTCCATCCATCTACAACAAAGACCAATTGGATTGGGATGGTGATGGCATCGGTAACCCCTGTGATCACGACGACGACAACGACGGTCTGAGAGACGATATTGAATCGATGATGCCGGCCTTTGTAACCCTTCAACTTAACCCCAGGAATCCCGACAGTGACTTTGATGGTTATTGCGATGGTCCGGGAACGGGTTTCGTTATTGAAGAGGAGGGGATCGACGAGAGCTGTCTCCCATCCGACGATTGTCCAACACTGGCGACTGCCTATCCAAACGACTTGTCTGACAACGACGGCATTGGCGACATGTGCGATCTCAATCCTGAGGTTCCGCTGGGAACGACCGATTCCGATTTTGATTTTATCAAAGACAGTGACGATAACTGTCCACTTATTTACAACCGTCCCTTTGGCTTCAGTTCCAAGCAGGAAGACAAGGACAAAGATCAGATAGGTGATGCCTGTGATATTGATACAGACAGCGACAAGACGACCGATGTCGAAGAGAGTGGAAGCCTCTTTTACGAGTGGTGGAATGCGAACGATTTGATGAAGACTAATCCACTGATGATACCCGCTGCCGTCTGTAATGAGGACGATAAGGACGGCGATGGTATCACAGATAATAACGACAATTGTCCCTTGACGTACAATCCCGATCAGCTTGATCTCGACAACGACGGTATCGGTGATGTCTGTGACGATGACATTGACGGTGACGGAATCATCAACGCGGCCGACAACTGCCCGGTCGATTTTAACCCTGATCAGGCCGATAACGATGGCGACGGTAAAGGAAATGTCTGCGACGACGGTGGATTGCTTCTGGATACAACACCAATCCCCGATGTGCCGCTCTATGACTTCCAGGGCGGTGGTGGAAAAGGTGATACCGGTAGCCACTGTAGTCTCGTTCGTCATCAGCATTTCAATGCGACATCACTCCTCGGGGTGCTGTCACTGTGCCTCGGTATTGCCCTAATCGGTGTTATCCGTCGCAAAAAAGTCCAATTCTAAATCCCTTGCTATTTCGGATAATTGTGCTAAAATTCAAAAGTCTTACATGAGATTAGGTGAAATTGTTGTATATTTGCGCCTAACT
>CAYWIG010000366.1:0-2594 GCA_964458295.1 uncultured Myxococcales bacterium | reverse complement strand
CGCCGATTTTTCGATAATGGACATAAGCGGCATAGATCCCAAATACAGGCTAAACGACATGGATACCGACGAGCTCGCATCCCTCCTGATGTACAGGGGGGATGGAAGGGCTATCGAATCGGTCCATGTGGCCGGTCAAAAACTCGATGTTGATGCCTTCTAAAGGCTGGTGTACAATCCCAAAACTATGAAGAATATAATATCAAAGAAGGTCGGTCTGGTTCTCCTCGCAATGTTCTTAATTCCTCTGGCACCGTGTTCGGGGCCCAGCAAGGAGGCGAAGAAGGAGGGGGTGAAGGAGGTAACCAATCCGTATAGCTTTGAGGATGTCATCGTCAAAGCCGATATGGAGATTCCCGATTGTGAGCTGAGGCAGCTCAAAGGTCGCATGGTCTTTATAACCTCCGCCCATTGCCCTCACTGCAAGAAGGCCCTTCCCAAGATGGAGAAGATCATCAAGGAGAGGAACTTGGGCAATGTGTACGAGAACATCGATACCTCCACCGATGAGGGTCGTGAGGTTTTGGAGGGCGCCGGAATCAGAGTTCAGTATGTTCCAACGCTCATTCTAGACTGTAAGGCCTATGTGGGTGGTAAATATACCGACAAGTACGGTGAAATTCTTCCAAAGAAAAAGCGATAATCTATGAGCGCGCTCAGTCGTTCCAGTAAACATTGGATTACGTGGGTGATCGCCGGTTTAGCGCTCGCTATCATCGCGGCGTTCTTTTTCGGTTCGAAGTATATTCCGACGGATGCCCTCGACAGGATGGGTGGAAGCCTGCCTTTGCCCCTGTTTACGTTTATCATCGCGATCGTCGATGGATTCAATCCCTGTAATCTCTTTGTGCTTACGCTCCTTCTTGGTTTTCTCGTGTCGGCATCCAGTTCGAGGACTAGAATTTATATCGTTGGCTATACCTTCGTGCTCGTCGTGGCGATATTCTACTTCCTCTTTATGGCGGCGTGGCTCAACATCTTCAAGTATATCGGATTTGTCACTCCTTTGAGGGTTGCGATCGCGATCATCGCACTCGTTGCTGGGATTTTGAATTGCAAGGAGCTCTTCTTCTTTAAAAAAGGCATCTCGCTTACTATACAGGACAGACATAAGGGTCCTCTCTATAGAAGGGCCAGGAGGATGAAGGAGATTATAGTCAGCGAGAAGATTCCGGCGCTTATCGTCGCTGCCGCGATGCTAGCTGTGTTTTCTTCACTAGTAGAACTACCATGCACGGCAGGCTTTCCTATCATATATACGGGCATTCTTACGGGTAAGTATGTTGACGGAAGTGTTAACTACTATCTCTATTTGGCACTATATAATGTTATCTATGTTCTTCCCCTGATGATCACGATCGGTATCATGGGTTTTCTCCTCCGCTCCAGAAACGTTACGCAACATGAAGTTCAGATTGTGAAGTTCATCGGCGGCTTCATAATGATCATCCTCGGCATCATCCTCTTGGTGAAGCCAGGACTTATTATAGCAGGCTAATCCTTTGTATTATAAGAATAATTTTTCGGAAAAACCCATTAACCGTTGCAAATGCCGCACTTCCTCCCTATAAGCCGTAACTTCAGTGACATTACTGATGGAGCTACGATGGGTTTGAATAGAAAAAGCGCTGAGATTCTTAAGATGCTTCCCGATCTGAAGGTCTATAGTCGCAGTGCGGCAGAGCTGCAGGCGAAGGATATCAATCAGGCGCTCTTCGGGAACTATCTTTTGAAATACGTGATAGACGATCTCTATGAGATGGTCTTCATATTAAATGATGGCCTGCAGATTCTGTATAGAAACGAGGTCTTTCTAAAGAAGATCGGAGTACAGGGTATTGAGAATGTGTTGGGGGAGGACTTTGGAAAGATCATTCGATGTCAATATGCTGCAGGTGATGGACAGCGATGTGGCACCAATGGCTCATGTAGTATATGTGGTTTTTTGCTCTCATCCTTATCGTCGATTTCTGATGAAGAGGTTCAGATGGAGTTTCTGCTAACTCCTGATGGAACTGGGCGAAGCGATATATACAAAATAAGAACCTACCCTTTGAATGTAAGGGATTCGCAGTATGTCCTCTGTAGCATGATGGACGTTGGGGATACGAAGAGAAGAAGGGCTCTTGAAAGGATCTTCTTTCACGATGTTTTAAATACTGCCAATATCGTCTATCAATTCGCGGATTACCTAAAGGTCAGGGCGCCTTCTGATCTTAAGGAGATGTGTGACAAAAACTCGTTTGCCGTGAAGAGGTTGATCGAGGAAATCATGGATCAGAGAACTCTCTTGAATGCGGAGAAGGGTGAGCTTCCCGTAGATAAAAGGAAGATCGGTTCGCTCGACCTGTTGAAGAGGTTGAGTTTAGAGTATAGCGAACATCCGGTCGCCAGCGGCAAAACAGTTCTGATATCGGAAGATTCCGTAGCATGTTCATTGAAAAACGATGAATCACTTCTGTGTAGGGTGATTGGAAATATGTTGAGGAACGCTTTGGAGGCGACTGATACAGGAGGAACCGTTACGGCGAATTGCTATAAGGATGGAGACTCGGTTGTATTCAAAATTCACAACGATTCGTGTATCGACAAGG
>CAYWIG010000365.1:0-2621 GCA_964458295.1 uncultured Myxococcales bacterium | reverse complement strand
AAGAGCTATATTTCCGAAAGCGAGGGAGGCGCCAAGGAGGAGGAGAAGAGGAGCCAACTCCTAAAACTTACGAAATTCCTGAAGAAAAAACAGCATAGGCATGGTTCGATATACATCAGATTTGGCGATCCAGTCTCTGTGGACTGCATCTCAACCGATCACGCTTCGGTGCAGGAGGCGGGAGATGAGATAAGTAGGAGGATAAACGACAATACGGTCATAACCCCGATCGCCGTGGCTGCCTCGGCGATCCTCAGCGAACCCCGTCGTGGAATACCCTATGCAAAATTTGAATCCGTAGCTCACGATATCTTCGACTACATGAAATTCAAGGATGCCAAGATGTCACAAAGGTTTGGAGATCCATTCAAGGCGGTCATGAAGAGAGCTGTCTCCCAGCTCGCTGCAAATCGCCTGATACAGATTCACACTGGAACGGTCGGCACCTATATCTCAACCGAGGAGTCGAAGAGAATTCAGCTCGCCTTCTTTAAAAACGGTATAATCCACGAGATGCTCGATATTGGGCTCCTCAGCAGCCTGCTCCTCTCTGAACAGATCAGAAGCAAGGCCGTCTCCAGGGACGAGCTTCGAAGATCCTTTGACGAAAGTAGAAAGCACATATCGCACGAATTTGGCTTTGCCGACATTGGAAAGGACTTCGATGGCGCACTGGGTTATCTATCGAAGATAGACGCGATATCGATCGCCGCCAGCGAGGTCATCTCACGTTCAGGCAACGACCTGGTGCTTCAGCTCTTCGCATCGCTCATCAGACCGTATATGGAGACACTTCTCATATCACTCATTCATACGCAGAATATTTCGAAGAAGGAGCTCGAGGAGAAGCACCTGATCGATAAGATGCAACGGAGCGGCAACGATCTCCTGATGCTTGGAAGGGTTCATTACCGAGAGGCCATCAACAGATTTGATCTCGCCAATACCTTAAAAGTTCTGACTTCTAAGAAGGTCCTGGCCCTGCACGAATCAACGAGTGGTAGAAAGAGGCAGAAGCTCTATAGTCGAACGAAGAACCGAGAGGCCGAGAAAAACCTTCAAGTTGCACTTGAGGAACTCCTCTAAACCCCCTTCAAGAAAACGTAATCCACCATTTATTCACACGTGTGGACAAATTATTGGCGTTTTACGTCATTTTGAAAAAATGCCGATCAACGCTTAATTAATTATAATATATCAGCATTATCTGTACAACTATTATACATTCTAAATTAAGCATCCTTTCAGGTAAAAACAATCCACTTCGGAGTGAGTTATCCACAGATTTATCCATGGGAACTGTGGGAAAGCGTTAGTGGTGTGCGGAAAACAGTGGGCCACGACTTAGAAATTGGAAATTAGAAATTGGAGATTGGAGATTGGAAATTGGAAATTAGAAATTGGAAATTAGAAATTGGATTTATGCATAGTATCCGGCGACGCTCCCTACTGTATGCGGTCTTGTTTTCTTTGGAGCTCCAATCTCTCCATCATCGTCCTCATCATCCTGAGGTTGATCATCGTCCCTTCCCTTATGCTCTCCGTTTTCATCACCTTGATATCGTTTGCCACCGGCATGCGCGATAGTATGGAGGGCAGCATCGGCCTCTCTGGCAGCGAGTCCCAAGCCGGCCTGGACGAAAGAAAATAACATTGGTGGCAAGCCACCCTGCTTCCGCGCCTCTTCGTCTATACTGAAAAGATCATCACCCTCATCACCTGAAAATCCGAACATAACGGCGAGGGATGCCCTCGTCCTCTTCGGTGCTGACATCGAAAGAATAGCGCGTGCGCGCCCTCTTCCAACTTTTCTTATCCCAGCGGCAGTGAACAAGGGACCTTCATCCCCTTGATATGAACCATCCTCAGCCTCAAGGCGTGACATTGAAACTTTCGGATCTACCTTCTCATGTTCACATGCTGCGAGGGCTCCGCCTACGACATCCTCCATTCCACCCTCAAGGGTACCAGCGCACATAACCCTTTTCGCACCTCTGACGAATGGCTCATGGCTCCCTGGTATTATCGCAGGAGTGGCCACCTTTTTGTCTGGCGAGTGGGAAGCAGCATGCAGGTCTTTTGCCTGTTCTACAGCAACCTCATTTAGATAGTGACCTGAGATTTGATCGTCTTGCGGTTCCGGGGTCAACTCAACAGCTTTTGCCTCCGGTGCGGCCTGGGGTATGTCTTGAGGAATATCATCTGCTGGAGCTTGGTATTCCACTTCTGGTGCACCTGCACCCAAGGAATCCCCTCCAGAATCATCTGCCGCATCGCCAGCTCCTGCTGCTGTAAACGTAATCGTATACTCTATACCTGAATCGTCGTCACCGTTTACATCATCCTTAGCATCTTTCATCTCTACTACAACGTCACCATCCGCATCCTTTTTATCACCGGTCTTCCCCGTCGAACCACCGCCGCCCGAATCATCATCTTTAGAATCGCCCTCTAACGCACCCGTAATCGTTCCCCAAAATCCAGGATCCTCCTCATCCTCCTCCTTACATACACCTTTATCATGATCCAAAATTCCGCAGATGGGATTGGTGTCGCTCGTTCCCTCAGCACATATTTCTTCAGTTCCCTTTGTGTCTTTAAAAAACTTGATCTTCAGAACC
>CAYWIG010000364.1:0-2639 GCA_964458295.1 uncultured Myxococcales bacterium | reverse complement strand
ATGGCAGCCATGAACTGTATAGAGTCGATGAATTGTAATGACGGTATAGATAACGACACCGACGGCGATGTCGATTGCGATGATTCCGATTGTTCGGCAACGCCTGAATGTAATGTAGAAACGGAGTGTAGCGATGGTCAAGACAACGACATGGATGCCTACACCGACTGCTCGGATGTTGACTGCGCCCACGCTGAAGCATGTGCAGCTGGAACCGATTTTATCTTTCCAGCTCTACTAGGGGATGAAGTCCTTCATTACTCAAACATACATGTCTTCGATCAGATCGATTATTACTACTTCGATGGCACGACCGGCAGTTATGCACAGGTTTTAAAAACCGAAACTGCAGCAGGCGATGTTTTGGAGATTTATGATTCGGATATAATCACCCTGTTGGGCAGTGACTCCAATAGCTGCACCGATGGAGAGTGGTATTATGCATGTGTTGACGGCAGCTATGACAATCCAATTTATCTCGTGGTGGATAAGAGCGGACATGGAGATAAAGGTTACGTTTATGGCGTATGGATCTCAACCGGAGCCACAATGTGCGACATGATTCTCAGCGGCATCTGCCCTCCACCTAAGTAGGTGACTGAAAGAACCCCCTTCCATTTGTGGAGAATACGGATTTTGTCAAATGGGAGGGGTTTTTTCACGATTACAAAAACCTTTACTTTTCAATCACTAACAGAATCCCACTCAGCGACGTAAGTGTTGTAATTATGACATGGCGTCAAATTTGCGACAGCAATGTTAGTTAATGATTTCATATAGTTGCTAAACCCACCCAGATAACGTCATAAAGCTAACACAAGTTATCCACTTACCACCATCCCCCCAAAACTATAACACCTATAATATCATAATGTTATGTACCCAGGCGGATCCGGTCAGGGGTGGCACACCATATGCGGTTATAAACCCCATCTTGGAGAATTTATATTATTGTAAGGGAGGCGGGTTATGAAGAGATTTTTAATATTTCCAGCGATTCTAATGATGCTCTTCTTCACCTCATGCAACGGTTCGATGGGTGGAGCTGTCGAGGAAGAGGCATTCGACCAGACGGTCAGCGGAACCTTCACGCTCGCTAGCGGAGATCCAATGAGCAGCGGAAGCGTGACCTTTCATGACATCAAGAGCGCAGAGGTACGCGGCACCGCCGCCACCGGGGGCGATGGCAGCTTCGTTTGCGATACCACATTCGAAGATCCCCTTGGGATTCCCTTCGACGAGGATTCCGTGACCAAAGGGGAGGAGGAGGAAATCCATAACCTACCAAGGGGCTTCGTATCAGGCATCGACCGATACGGCACACAGTACATAGCTCCAGTCTTTGGGGGACAAATAGCCTCGGGAAGCGGCGTCATTGGAAATTCCGATTCTACCTCGGCATGGTTATCACTGCTCATGGGCTGCGATTCGTTCGATGAGGAGGCCACCCCCTTCGCCATGGTGGAGTGTATACAGGACATCAAGCTTAGGGATATCGGCTGCATGATAGAGTTGGATAGATTAGTTTCGAACAGCGCTGAAGAGCTCCTCGGGGGTACTGATGTGCTAGCCGGAGCCGGCGCACTCGTTGGCATCAAGGAAATGGCAAAGGATGTGCTTCTCGAATGGGGAAGGTCCCCATATGCCTTTCTAGCTGGCACCCTGTGCATTGAGGATCCGGATCTATGCGAAGAACTCTTTGCGGTAATCGCCCTCAGAAAGAATATGAACGCCGAAGAGATAGCGGACTATTTCACAGCGGAAAATGGGGCGGATGTCGTAGGGAAAGCGAGGAAGGATTGGTATCATGTTTTGTGTAAACAGGGTCTCGATCTGAAGGACGAGGCTGTTTTGGATGCAATTGAATCTATCGAGCTATTGATAAACCCCGAAGATCTACAAACCGTTGCAGAGGGAGGAGTGGACGCTCACGCCCTCATCCACAAGTACAAGCAGTGCATGGGAGGGGGCGCTGTCGACGTCCAAAAGAAATTCCAATGTGGTGAAGAGTTGCTGGAAGATAAAGGAATGCAAAAAGGGATGCAGATGGGAGAGCGTTCTTTAAATTACTGGCGTGAGTACTATGGCGAAAGTTGCACAAAGGCAATTCTCGCTGGGAAAGCGCTCCCGACGACGACTACAACAACGACAAACAACGTCGCTGCCAATATAAGAACAAATGTATCAAATATGGGAGATGGCGCATACGCTCAAGTTGGGTTCGACACCGCATACAATTATCGCGCCTTTCATAAAGCGTTTGTAAATGAGTTCTCTCTCAGCAATGAAGCAATAAGATGTATTTTTGAATCCAATCGCAGTCGTAGTGATCCCATATGTATTTTAAAGATGAATGTAACCCTAGCTATCGATAATGAATGCTCACATCTTACCGGCCCTCGAGGGGATTCTCCAGGTTTATCATGCGATATACAAGCTGGAGAGGTGCCTTACCAGATCCTGGTGAGTAGTAACTTTCCTGACATTGACTGCATCAACCGTGAACACGGCACATCGGGCTGTGTGCCTCAAGGCGTAGTAACAGCCTGTTTACCACCTTTACCTGAAAGAGTGTGTGATGACGGTCTCGATAACGACGGAGATGGGTTGGTTGATGATCCGCCGGTCAATGGGGCGTT
>CAYWIG010000363.1:0-2641 GCA_964458295.1 uncultured Myxococcales bacterium | reverse complement strand
TGAGTATGGTTTTATTGAGACGCCATATCAAGTGGTTGCAAAGGGTAAGTTGGCTGATGATGTGAAGTACTGTTCCGCACTCGATGAGGCGGAGAAGGTTATCGCTCAGGCCAACGCACCTATCGATAAGGGTGGTAAATTCGCCAATGAGCAGGTTCAAGCTAGGATGCATGGAGAACCGCTCATAGCCAGTAGAAATGATGTCAACTTGATGGATGTATCACCACAGCAGCTCGTATCCGTAGCCGCGTCGTTGATTCCATTTTTGGAGCATGATGATGCGAACAGAGCCCTGATGGGTTCTAACATGCAACGTCAGGCGGTGCCCCTCTTAAGAACCGAGTCTCCACTCGTAGGTACTGGAGTTGAGTCGATCGTTGCACGCGATTCAGGCGTTACCGTTGTTGCCAAGAGAGATGGGATTGTCACTCAGGTCGATGCTAACAGAATCGTCGTGAGGGCCGACAAGAGTGAGAGAAAGAAATTCAGTTCCGATGTCGATATCTACAACCTGATCAAGTTCAGACGCTCGAATCAGAGCACATGCATCAATCAAAAACCCATCGTCAAGAAGGGTGATAAGGTTAGAGCAGGTGATATTATTGCCGACGGTGGTGCCACGGAGCAAGGCGAGCTCGCACTCGGCAGAAATATCGTGGTCGCATTCATGCCGTGGGGTGGTTATAATTTTGAGGATTCCATTCTCATCAGCGAGCGCGTCGTTAAGGAAGATCTCTATACTTCAATTCATATCGAGGAATTTGAATGTGCAGCGCGCGATACCAAACTTGGCAGGGAGGACGTGACGAGAGACATACCCAATGTTGGTGAGGAAGCTCTCAAAGATCTCGATGAGGCGGGTATTATCAGAATTGGTGCGGAAGTTAAACCTGGCGATATCCTCGTCGGCAAGGTGACTCCAAAGGGTGAGACACAGCTCTCCCCTGAGGAGCGACTCCTTAGGGCTATCTTTGGAGATAAGGCCGGTGATGTTAAGGACACGGGCCTCAGGGTTCCACCGGGAGTTAGCGGTGTGATAATTGGGGCGCAGGTCTTCAGTCGCGAAGGCGTCGAGTTGGATGAAAGGGCAAGGGAGATTCAGGACGAGGAGAAAATTAAGATTAAGAAGGATCTCGAAGCCGAAATCAGAGGTGTAAGGGACACGGCTGCCAAGCGCATAAGAAAACTTCTCATAGGTCGCGTGTCGAGATCGAAGGTTATGGATGAGGAGGATGAAAACGTTCTGCTCGGTAAAGGTAAGAACATAACCGATGATGTGTTGAAGAAGATTCCTTTCAAAAAGTGGTCTGAAATATCCGTGGAGAAAGGTGAAGAGATAGAAGCTGAGCTTGCTGATATCTTTGAAAATGTTGAGGAGCAGGAAGATCTGGTCAAGATGATGTATGATCAGAAAGTCAATCGTCTTACGAAGGGTGACGAATTACCTCCTGGAGTAATTAAGATCGTGAAGATCTTTATCGCCATCAAGAGAAAGATGGCAGTCGGTGATAAGATGGCTGGACGTCACGGAAACAAGGGTGTCATCTCCTGCATTCTTCCTGAAGAGGATATGCCCTATCTGGAGGATGGATCACCGGTGGATATCGTATTGAATCCACTAGGTGTGCCTTCTCGTATGAACGTGGGGCAGATTCTGGAGGCACATCTAGGTTGGGCTGCCAAGAATCTCGGAGAGGAACTCCAGAAATATATCGATTCATCACGGGATGAAATGGTCAAGGCTATCAAGGCCGTGTATGCGTCATCGACGGCGGACGAATTTCTAGCGAGTGCAAGCATCGAACAATTGAAGGAGATGCTCTCCATGCTGAGGAGCGGAGTTCCTTTCGCTTCACCAGTTTTCGATGGTGCTCCGGAGAAGGAAGTGAAGAAGCAACTTGAGAAAGCGAAGTTGCCCGATAGCGGTCAAACAGTACTGTTCGACGGAAAAACGGGCGAAGCCTTCGACTCACCTGTAACCGTGGGTGTCATGTACATGATGAAATTGCACCATCTCGTGGATGAGAAGCTTCATGCCCGTTCGATCGGCCCATACTCGCTCGTGACTCAACAGCCTCTAGGTGGAAAGGCTCAGTTTGGAGGTCAGAGGCTGGGTGAGATGGAGGTCTGGGCGCTCGAAGCTTATGGTGCGGCTTTCGCACTCCAGGAATTCCTGACGGTTAAATCTGACGATGTTGTTGGGAGGACTAGGATGTATGAAGCGATCGTCAAAGGTGAGAAGGTTTTGGAACCAGGATTACCTGAATCCTTTAACGTGTTGATGAAGGAATTACAGGCGCTGTGTCTTGATGTTGAGCTTATCGAACACGGTGCTTAATTAACCCATTCGACGCACCTGGGATTAGAATCCCAGGCTTGCTCAGGGTTAATCCTGAGCAAGCGGCGTTAAAAAAATGTGCTCTTAATGAGCACGGCTTAGCGCCGCAGTCGAAGGATTAAAGGGAGAATTATGGATATCTATCATTTCTTCGAAAAGCCGAAGGATCCACTGAGCTTTGAGGGAATCAGAATCAAACTGGCTTCCCCAGAGAAGATAAGGCAGTGGTCTCACGGTGAGGTGAAGAAACCGGAGACGATCAACTACAGAACCTTCAAGCCGGAACGCGACGGCCTCTTCTGC
>CAYWIG010000362.1:0-2652 GCA_964458295.1 uncultured Myxococcales bacterium | reverse complement strand
TTAGACTGGAAACATTTAGATATTGGAGTAACATAGCGGCGGATAATGGAGAAGAATTAGTAGAATTGCAACAAAAAATTTTATCCGAAGTACGATTTTTTAAAAATTTTTTTGTTGCACTTTGGATTTTTTTCTCTGCAGTCATTACGACAAATATGAAAACAAAAACTACTTGGTAGTTTTTGTTGGGTTGTTGACAAAGCGTCATTCCCGCATGGTGTTAGCGGGAATCCAGCCTTGCTGATACTGGATCCCCCGCCTGCCTCGCAAGCTCGGATAGCGGGTAGGCCGATTAAAGCATTCGGGGATGACATGCAAAATCTAAATCATAGTTTGTCAGCAGTTTGACAAAAACTACTTGGTAGTTTTTGTTTTGAGTGGGATATGGAGGTGGGATGAAGACGGATGATAGCAAATTTATGCACCTGGCGATCGAGGAGGCAAAACTTGCCGCCGATGAGGATGAGGTTCCGATAGGCGCTGTGGCCGTAATCGACGACGAGGTCGTAGGAAAGGCGCACAACGTTCGCGAAAAAACCAACAATCCACTAGGGCACGCGGAACTTTTGCTGATTGAAAGCTTGGCGAATGATACGAAGAGTTGGCGGCTCGAGGATGTGACGATTTATGTTACATGTGAGCCGTGCATTATGTGCACGGGCGCCATGCTTCAGGCGAGGGTCAAGCGTGTCGTCTACGGATGTATGGATCCGAAGGCGGGGGCATGTGGGTCGCTCTACGATTTAGCGGATGATGATCGCTTGAACCATCGAATCGAGGTTGAATCAGGTGTTCTAGCCGATGAATGTGCAAAACTGCTCATCGATTTCTTCCGGAGGCTCCGCGGTGAAAAGCAAGCTGAGTAGAAAGATCCTTCCCCTTGTCGTCCTTCTCCTGGCCGTGGCTGTATTCGGCTTCCAGCTCAATCGCCATATCGACGATCCTATAAGGGCCGATGAGGCGGCGTGGATATTTTCCTCAGCGTATCTAAATCACTACATCGCGGGCGATTGGAATCATCGGGACTGGAAGCATATGGATGCTATCGACCATCCGCCCGTGGCGAAATACTATTATGGCCTGGCGGTTCATCTGGCTGGTGAATCATGGAAATCCATTTATGACAAAGGGTGGTGGTTTCGGAGCTCGCAGAAGATAGATCCGAAAATATTTCAGGCGGGGATGGAGGATAGGATTTCAAAGAAGGTTCTAAGCTCCTGCAGGATCGCCGCGGCGTTAGCAGCTGTCCTAGCCTGTCTAACCCTCTATTTTCTTGGAAGCACACTCGGCGGCCCGTCGCTCGGTCTGACCTCATCCATTTTCTTCATCCTATCGAGATTAGTTTTCTATTATGTTCCTATCGTTGAACCGGATTTTCTGCTGATGGCCATCACCCTTATGCAGGCGGCGTTCCTCGTCAGGTGGATGAAGACTTTGAATTGGCGGGACGCGTTGATGGCCGGAATCCTCATCGGCGTAGCAATTGATACCAAACTCTCAGGTTTGATTCAGGTTCCGGTTTCAGTTCTAGCGATCGTTTTTGTTCTAGTATCGAGCCGATTCGATCGGAGGGCGGTTTTTCAATCATCGATGATCCTTGTGACGGGATTCGCCATGATGATTCTTCTAAATCCTGTGTTACATTCACCCATCGGTGGTTTGATCGGGATGGTTGAACATCGTGAACTACAAGCTGCTGCGGTATCTCAGTTGAGTGGACTCTCTGAACTTTCGTCGATTCAGAGTATTGTGATTGCTACAAGATATCTCTTCATCGATTTTGGACTCATAATCGATGGAACCTGGCATCCGATTGGTGCGATACTCTGCATAATCGGCGGATTCCTCTTAATCTACAGATGTATTCGTTCGAAAAGATGCAGCATCTCTGCGCTCTGTGTGGTGTTTATGGCCTTGTTATGGGGTGCTCTATCCTACTATTCATTCTCGAAGACGCTGTGGCTTAGATACTTACTACCGATTAGTCCATACTTGGCGCTGCTGATGGGGTATTCTATGTTAATGAAAACCCGCAAGGCCACCTGACAGGTGGTCTTGCGGATTCAAAAGGCTGAATTTTTTCGCTACTTCGGCGGTGGCGGTGGCGGCCCGCCGCAGGGTGGAACGCCGGTACAATCAGGATCAGCACAGTCTATTCTAGTATCCATGTCGTTATCTATCCCATCGTCGCATAATGTTCTCTCTGCCATGCAATTATCCACTATGACGTTAGGTACGCAACCGGATGTGCCAAACATGGCGTCGATACAAGCCATTTTGGGATATCCTCTGGCCAGATCATCGTAATCCGTTTCATCTGCTGCGCATCCACCTCCGCTGCAAGCTGGATCGCGATCACAATCCTTGTCATCGCAGTCGAAGTCGCCATCTCCGTCGTTATCCAGTGTGTCATCGCAGATTAACTCTGCGCACGCCGGATCACCCGCACAGCGCAGGTCATTACAGTCTGTGGCGCCGTTTTTGTCGTTGTCTATACCATCATTACACGTTTTCTCGCCAAGGCACTCACCCACTATGTTACCGGGTACGCAACCGGATGTGTACCCCATGGCGCGGATACAATCCATCTTGGGATATCGCCGCCGCCGTCGGGGCGGGGTTGTTCGCGACGAGCGGCACCGCCTTGGCGAG
>CAYWIG010000361.1:1657-2662 GCA_964458295.1 uncultured Myxococcales bacterium | reverse complement strand
TGATTATATTTTAGTTCCGGTAGGCGGAGGTGGCTTGCTCTCTGGAACGCTCCTTTCAGCTCATTACTTTTCAAAGAAGACAAAGGTCATAGCGGTTGAACCCACCGGCGCGGACGATGCGTATAGATCTCTGAGGGAAGGAAGAATCGTTCCCTCTGTAAATCCAACTACAATAGCCGATGGCTTATTGTCATCACTCGGCACACGAAATTTTCCGATTATTCAAGAATACGTGGAAAAGATAATCACCGTCGATGACGATGCCATCAGGGAGGCTATGGATCTAATTATGAGCAGGGCGAAGCTAGTAGTCGAGCCCTCCGGTGCGGTGGCGTTTGCAGGTATCTTGAAAAACACAAACCCCTTTCATAACAAGCGTATGGGTATCATCATATCCGGCGGAAATTATTCGTTGGTAAATTAGCGGCGATACCGCCTAACACCTTGATATAAATAATAAAATACTCTTTCCATCCAGGATTTTCTGCAAAATCAGAAGAAGTGGGCAACTTTTTCTGGATTCCAACCGACAACACGTGTGAACCGTAAATAACCTAAGGGTATAGGGATATGGTAATCAAAGCAGGTGCGCCTACAGTTGCGCCAGGTCTAGAACCGCTCGTCGGACATTTCACACAACTCTTTCAGAAATCCTCGCCGGGTGTGACACCGAGGAGATATTCGATTGCAGAGATCTCCTCCTTCGGTTGGATGCCACCCAGGGATCTCTTTCCAACTACGACAGGCGGAGCAAATCGTCTGCTCACTCGCGTCGAATGCCATTCGATCTTGGATGCGGTGGTTCGTAATACTTATGGGCACATACATGATTCCGCTGTTTCCGGTGCCGATACACAAAGGAGTTTAGCGAGATATACTGATCACGCAACGAGGTTGATGTTGGTCAACACGGGACTCACCATGCATATGCTTCAAAGGGATATGCCAGATCACCAGGTCGTTGCGGTGATGCGTGATGGGCTGACGATCGCTATGCCGGATTTC
>CAYWIG010000361.1:0-1644 GCA_964458295.1 uncultured Myxococcales bacterium | reverse complement strand
GGCGATAGGGATACATTGGCCAGGAGTTACAGCAACTCCAGCGGTGACCGATGCGCAAAAAGATGTTTGGGACTTTAGGACGCGAATGTGGAGAGAATCCGCTTACCATCTAGGGGGGATAGCAGCCGCTGCCGCTCATGATTTAAACCTGCTTCATGAGGATAGTATTGCAGGGGCTTTTTTGGAAGGAATATCTGGAAAACCCGAAGATTTCGATCGATTTGTGAGACACATCAAATGGCAGTTGAGACAATCCGGCACGCCAGTTTCTGACAGAGTTGTGGTCTACGATTCATGGGGTAGTGGGAAATCTGCACTTTTAGTAGTTTCGGCACTGTGTACCCTTTATCCTGATATAGAGGTAAAATTTCTCTTGGGTAGTGTATACAATGAAGGGCAATTACCATCCGTTCAAGGCGAATATGAATCTCGATATCATGCCAGGCTCGATGGATCGTGGCCCTTTGCCGAAATGCTCAACCCAGATACGGGTGAAGTGGAAATTCTAATGGGTAAAGATGCTGGTCCGAGACCCGATGTAGCCCTCACTGAAAGTGCGGCGCAGGTGCTTGCAGCATACAACATGGCGATGAGAATAGAAGAAGGTCATGATATCGAAGATATGGAAGATCTGCTCCTGCGTCCCGATATGACGGATGAGGCAGCGGTCGATTTTCTCTTTCCCAGTTGAGCCTTGTTAACTCGCTCTCCCGTTGAATAGCTGACCTTGAAACAACCTCACAATAATATAAACGCCTTATATTACAATGGGTTGCGATCCCTTAAACGCAATCATCCCATCATGAAGAGCAGCCAAAAAATAAAAAAATACGCAACTTTTCCATCCCAGATGCGATAACAGGGATGGAAGGGCAAACAACAGGGTATAGGCAAAAAAAGGGGTTAGAGAAGATGACGATTAGCAAATTCATAAGCAAGATATTTCCGAACAGCAGGGCGGACGTGATCGAGCAGGGTGCTGAGCAGGAGCGCAAGAAGCGAAAGGATACTAAGCTCGTCGATCTCGCTCACGAGGCACTCGTCCGAAGGGCGGCTGGTGATCGTGCGGATTTGGAGGCCCTCGTCAAGATGGGCTGGCCGCATGTGAAGAGGGAGAGGTTTAAGAGCAAGGTTCGCAAGAAGGTGTGGGATGTGGTTAAAGAGGACTTTGGATGCGCCGATGCTGAGATGGTCGATGAGATAACCGACAGCATCGTCGAGGTATCAGAGGTTGATTCCTACTACAAGGAGCTGTTCGATAAAGAAGAAGCTTAAGAGATGAGGGAGGGATATCAGGTGGAGTTGACCGGCTATTTAGCCGGTCTTTTTTTTATTTTATTTTTGCGTCGTTCCGGCCGGAGAGCCGGAATCCAGAAATGTTTAACAGGTGTTTTAAAAGCTGGATCTTCGCCTTCGCCCTGCACCATACGGTGCTGGGCCTCGCGAGGATGACACGTTATTATGGTTGTGTTTGTAGTGTATCCGGGACCGGATTGTTTGCTTCTGTCCCAGGTGTCCGGATGTCCGGTTCGCCGGGTATCCTTTTTTCTTCATGATTGAGCTGATTAGCGGGCTTTGGGAAAATGGGTTTTGTCCACTTCTTAGGACTCCAGATGTGGTTGAAGAGCATCACGATGTTTAGCC
>CAYWIG010000360.1:0-2667 GCA_964458295.1 uncultured Myxococcales bacterium | reverse complement strand
GATGAGTTCAATCTCAGTATCCCTCTCAGGAGTTGGAAATCTACCCTGTCCAACGGCGACCTTTCGACGAAAGAGCTCCTCGCCGTTTTCGTAGAGCCTCATCTCTGTAGCCGGGATATTAATCTCAATAGCAATCTCTGAATCGCCGTCCTCAACGTCCAGATCATCCACGAACATCCTCGACGCAAGCCTACTTTGAGATACGGGATTTACCGTAAAACCCTTAACGCAGACTTTATGATCGATTAAATTGAGCCTGAATACATCTAATGATAGTGCGAGGACGATGGCCAGGGCCACACCGAGCTCCAACGTTATGCGCCCCACCCTGCTTCCGAAAGTTCTCTTTTGATCTCTCTTCATATCTAGGCACTAATTACTGCAATAAACGTGCCTAGATATTTAGTGCCCGATAATGACCTTAAGAATCTCCTCTGTATCCTTCTTTTTACTGCTGGAGGTGCTTTTGCGAATCTTCCCCTTCGGAAGGCTTCTTTTTACAGGCTCTGTCCGGGGTGTTTTTTTACCCGCCTTGTCGGTTTTTTGACTGCCCCGCCCCTTCTGACGAATTATCTTTGCAGGCTCACCTTCAGGTTCACCCTCCAACGGCTTATCCTCTATCCGGTTGGCGAACTTCACATGATCCATAAGATACCTGGGGCTCTTCAACGCACCCTCTATCTTTATGGGCAAAACCAACCTTCCTTCCGTATCCAAAAGCCTCTTCCTGGCTGTCACATCCTTTATCAGCTGGGCGGCAATTCCTTTTGACACCACTACAACTCCATCTACATTCATCGAGAAGTTTCCAGGCCTTTCGTCGAAACCCTGCCCCGAAGGTCTACCAGGTCCGACCCCGGCGATGATGATCAAGCCCTTCATACCCTCGACCGAATATTGGGGATTTATCCAGGATGAAGAGATGAGGTTTAGCTCCGTTCCCACCAACTCGTAGGAGGCGTTGAAATCTGTGAACTCATCGCTCGTCGATTCCAGTTTAACCTTCCAAACTCCATCGAGCGGAGGACCTGATAAAGCCTCAAGCCCCTTCCATGTATTCTTCGAAAATATTCCCTTCTGAACCTTGAGAGCCTGCCAAGCACCCGTGGGAATTAGAAGGGAACCCGATATAGTGAGATTTTTTGAAAGCGTTAGGGGTTCTATACCCTTTGTAGAAACATGAATTACAAGGGAGCCCATGCCGCCTAAAGCGCCACCTAACGAATGAATCTTTTGAACATCCAAACGTTCCACCACGCCATCGAATTTATACCGCCTCTCATCGTCTCCGGAGATAGAACCATTTCCTGAAAGTTCTCCACCCGCATAAATACCCTTTACGGTAGGCAACTCAACATCGTCCGATCTTCTTAGAAAGACTCCCTCAAAATCGTCTATTGAGATTCCGGAAATCTGCGCTCGTTTAGCCCTAAATTCCCCATTCATTTCAACACTCGGGTCATCTCCTAAGAGAAATCCATTCATGCCTACTGAGAAGATCAGTTCCTCGAATGAATCGACTATTACAAGCTTTGGAAAAAATCTTCTAAACGGTGTGTCCGCTATCCTCTCGGCCTCCACCTTAACCCTGAAAAAGAGGTTATCATCGCGTTTCAAGAAACCCTTGAAGGCCGCCTTATCCTCACCGAAGCCAAAAGCTCCATCCCTGATGGAGATACCCTCATCCTGGACGAACGCAGTCGCGCTCACCTTGAAAGGTAGGCCAGCTCCTTTCACAAAAATCTTTCCAAGTTTAATGCTGGAAGCGGTGGCATCTATATTCACATCCAGGCTGTAGGCATCCTTGGATCCCTTTGCAGAAAAATCTATTCCTATTGGACCCTGCCACTCCATGTTGAGGAGCAGTTTATCCATCATACCAGGAGCGAAGGAACTGAATGTGGCAGCAGTTACCATCGGTGACGCCAGGTGCATATCGAAGGCCGCTGGCATAACCCCCGTCTTCACTGAGATATCTACGGACGCTTGAGAACCAGCGACATAGAGTCTGGCGCCGCTTGCCTTAATTTCATCGTTCGACCTGTCGTAAATGACCTTACCGCTCGAACTGAAGTTTTGAACGTCGGATCCGAACAAGGAACCGCCGATGCGCACATCTGAACTGATCGTACCTTTCGACGCACCCGTCCCCTTTGATATCAGGATGTTTCTTGCAGCGATATCCACATCGTTTATCACAAACGGAGTCTCATTTTCCTCGGTGGATATGCTTATTCTGCCATCTATGATATCCAGCGATTTGATGACCAGGGAACGTGCTTCCCCTTTGGAAGATTTCCCTTGTGCGAAGGCGTTTCGAATGAAGAGATTGAGATAGCTCGATGTGGTTTTGTCCTTCTTAACATTTGCCGGCTTGTCCGTTTTAGGTGTTGTGGGTCCACCCTCCTCAATATCTGCAGGTTCATCAGTTTTAGGATCAGCTGGGTTCTCCCCCTTGATATCCGGAGGTGCCGGAACCACCTCGATAGTCTCCTGATTCTCAGTCTTTTCCGGGATGGCATCTGTCGGCATCGATCGAAACTGAACATTCGTGGGCGGGGCTGTGATCGTCTGTTCCTCCGGTCCTCTACCCCCTATTGCACCGTCTAAACCATCGCCGGTCGCATCGGTGGACGAAGGCGACCTAGTCCATCCGAACATCTGACT
>CAYWIG010000359.1:0-2678 GCA_964458295.1 uncultured Myxococcales bacterium | reverse complement strand
ATTAAGAGAGGCTGTCGTTGGCATTGGGGACGGCCTTGTCATGCCCGGCTACTCTGACAAAGTGGACTTCATTTACGATAAAAACTTTGTGAATGTGATGAAGAAGACCGGCGGAAAACCGGCTATTGAGGTGGAGCCAGACAGAACGTGCAAGGTAATCGCTCAGGTAAACAATCTGGTCAGTGTTTTGGAGAATCTGGGGATCAAGGTCTACCGGCCGAGAGTCTTGAATTCTGTGGAGCACGATTACCTGACATATGTTCAGGAAGGGCAGATGCAACTTTACACCCGTGACCCCATGCTGGTGATCGGCAACAATGTGATTGAGACTTCCCTCAAGGTTCCCATGCGTGCCAAGGAGAAGTTCCCTTTGCGGGAAATAATCAGAGAGCGCATCAAGGGCACGGATGCCCGCTATGTTGCCATGCCCTCTCCAAATCCCAACTACGAGGAGGAAGGCATTTATCTTGAGGGCGGTGACGTTCTGCTCAATGGCCGGGAAATCTATGTTGGTAACTCAGGCAAGGGGAGCAGCAAGGCTGGAATTGAGTGGCTGCAAAATTTTCTGGGACCGGATTATCATGTTCATGAAGTCAAGATCATTTCTGCGTTTGAACACCTTGACTGCATTATAGCCCTTCTGCGACCGGGACTGGGGGTTCTCTGCCGGGATGGACTCAAAGGAGAGTTGCCGGATTCTCTGAAAGAGTGGGATTTTATTAATGTTACAATTGAGGAAGCCAAAAAACTGGGCGCCAATGCTCTCGTTGTGGATGTTCAGACTGTGATTATGGATACGCAGCACAAGCGGATCATGGATGAGGTCAGAAAGCGCAACCAAAAGGTTATTGAAATGCCTTATGGGGATGTAGCCACCTGGGGTGGTGCTTTTCGCTGTTCGCACCACCCGTTGGTGCGGATCGGAGGCGGATCTCCGGTTGGAAAGTAGATAAGAACTGCCTGGGGTGAGGTAACACTACCCCGGTTCATGGTTCTCGTCTCATAACTCCAGTAAGGCAGCGGGGGCCAGAGCCGAACTCCATAGTCATGCCGTATTCCTCGGATATGACCTCTATCCCTTTTTTCTCAAGCTCGGCCGAGACCCTCTCGTAGCCTTTTGGCATGACCATAGTCTTAGAGTCCAGACACAAGCCATTGCCGCCAAAAAAATGTTCCTCGGGCAGCAGTTCGATTCTATCCCACTTTCGAAGGTTCTCGGGCAATTCCGGGATGTGAGCCGGGCTGTATACGACCAACCCTTCCCGGGGGAACATGCACAATCCGTCCAGGTGAAACACATCTTGGGTCATATTGACCATGTGCACCCGGTAGTCAGGTGCCAGGTACTGCCGTAGCCACTCGATTCCAGCCGGACTGGAGGCCCGACCGGAGCAGCCCACGTATACGTCCTCTCCGGCCACCAGCATGTCGCCGCCCTCTAGATAAATGTCATCGGGTGTATAATGTGGTGAGGCAGGAGGCAGGGCTGCGTAATGGGCGTTACTGTTTTTTAACAGAGGCTCCAGCACCGGGCGAACACAATAGACCTGCTTTCTTCGAAAGGGGTATCTAAAGTTATTGATCAATATGACCTTATTGCCAATGACAACGAAGAAATCCTGGGCACCAAAGACCATGTTGCCCCTTTGGACCTCGCTCAGGAAATCCCTCTCCTCGGGATAGCGCATGGGTATGGTGCGGTGCACCTTTACACCATAATTCTCCAGAATTCTTACATGTGCTTCAATCTGAATTCTCAGGTCCCGGGCCATATCGGGCCTGATATCTTCTGTCTTTTTGCCCGCCTGCTTTTTCATGATCTCGATCTGCTCCGGGTCCATCCAGCTCATTTCGGGCATGTATCCGACGCTACAGTCTCGTCTTCCAGCCCAATCATGGCTTCGACAAGCTTATCCCACTCATTACGTACGTAAAACACATTCTCTGTCGGCATGTTTTCAAATCCTCCCCTCTCTAAAAAATTAAATCCCCAGGAAATGATCGTCGCGTCGCTATTTCAATTTCTTAACCATCAAGGCACACTCTCCTTCAAGCTTTGAGAATACATGCCTGCCCTCAAAATCAAAGGATCGAAAATTTATCGAGTCCTGTTGCGAAAAATCACATTTTTTATGACAACGTTGAGAGACGGGTCCCGTGCAATCGGCGACAGCGTATCCATATCCTTTCTCTCTTGCCACCTCTAAGGTTTCTTGGATGAGCGTTGTGGCAATACTTCTCCCTTGGAAACCGGGAAGCACTCCGATCTGGAATATGTGGAGACACTCTCCTTTCTCAAAATTTTTTTCAAACAGGAACTTGCGTTCCAAAGCATGAACCAGAGAGAGTGCCGGAGCAATCAGGGTGATGAGCTTTGCATCTCCGTCTTGGTTCCATTCCGTGACCAAATCCTCAGATATGATGAATCCGGCGATCTCGGCCGAATTCCGGTCTCTGGCCACCAAACTCAGACCTTGCTCTGCCGCGTCAGCACAGTAAACCTTAGCACAGGACAGGTAGTCTTCTCGGTTCACTCCCAGTGAACTGATTACAGGTTCATAGTTGAGAAACGTGTCCGTTACGACGACGGCGGCTTCTTCAGCAAAGGACTTTGTCAGGAATTCGTATTGGATGCCCTTTTTTTCGAGGGGAATTGTCATGTTACCGTCCTCCCAAGC
>CAYWIG010000358.1:810-2679 GCA_964458295.1 uncultured Myxococcales bacterium | reverse complement strand
GGATCTAGTCATAGATCAGCTCAAGTTCGTCGGGACCGATTATGAATCAAGCGCACCCGAGATTGAAATCCATATAGAGGATCCCTCGACCGATGAGACGATCGCATGCGCCGGCGCCAACTACGCGTTGACGAATGTTCAAATGTCGGGAGCTACATATACGGATCTCGGCGTCGGCTTCGATCAGGTATGGACGTCCTCGGAGGATCCTTCCGGCTATGTCCGCATAATTATCGTCGACAGGGATGCTTCGGGGTGCCCTGTTGCGGCGAGTCGCTTCACCGATGATTACCTCGATGAAATCGTCATGCCATTTGAAGATATCGCATCAGGCACGATGATTAATATGAACAATGGGAGCTTTATCGTTTTTGAGTAAACGAGATATCAGTTAATAGTTCCAGCTTAAGAACTAGTTCCAGTTGGTAGATTTTAGAATTTAGGGATCTATCTCCTCAGTTTTATCTCCATAGCATACGATCCCCTAAGACCTGATTGGATATCCTCTTCCAGCACTGCGGGAATATTTCCATAAGCACAGATGAGATCGACGGCCGCTGACACCTCGGCTATCGATGCCAAAGAGATATCGAAGAACCTATTCCTCTCCTTGATCGACCTCCTGCCATTTCCCTCAGCTAGATTGAGAATGGCACTGGCCAGCGCCCTCTTTAGCTGATCCTCCAGATAATATGATCCCCTCGGCAGATACCCTATCAGCGTTGGCACCTTTCTTGCGACGTCCATCAACAGCTCATAGCATTTTAACCTCTTGTGATTCATGTCTGACCTCCCTGTTTGGTTTATTTTTTTCGTCTTTCAACCGGGCGGAAGACGAAAAAACAAACCAAACAAAGGAGGTTTTCATGTTCAATCACCAGAGGTTAAAATGCTACGTGCTGGCCCTATCTGTGGCAAGAAAGATGCCAACGCTGATGTCGGGATGGCCCAGGGGTAGTGGATATCTGGAGGATCAGCTTAAAAGGGCCGCTTCCAGCATAGTGCTCAATATCGCTGAGGGTAATTACAGGACTTCACCAAAGGAGAGGCTCCGATTCTTCTCATATGCCAGAGGTTCCGCTGGTGAGGTATCATCGATTCTGGATATCGCCCTGGCGTATGGATTCATCGACAATGATGACTATCGAATATTGCAGGATGAGCTTCTTCAGATAGTCAAGATGCTATACAAACTCAAATAATCTTAATCTAAATCTTAGTCTTAATCCCAATAATAATCTTCATCTTAATCTGTTTCGCTATAAGACTGAATGAAATCCTATCACCGATAGTATCAGATCACATCCTCACAAACAGATCTCATCCCTCAATCCTCTCCTTAAAATGATTCAGCATCTTAGGCAGATGGTCGTTTAGGAGTGATTCCACTACTGAACTCGGTAACCATACATTGAAATCGACATTGATCTTATAATTTACATCGATGACCTCAGATTCAAGCTCCGTCAAGTTCCAGGTTCCAGAGTTATCCTTTAGAATATCATCGCCATTTATGAACTTCCAGGTGATCTCAGCTGGTTTGTTCAGTGCAAAGTCCAACGTGTAGTTCACAGTCTGCATGAGGTTCATTCTAAATGCTACAATCTTTCTTCCTTCCACTTCCTCGATGACCTCAGAGTTTTCAATCTCAGGAAGAAACTTCTCATAGGAAGCAAAATCGGCGATGACGTCGAAGACCTTCTCGATCGGTGCATTTATTGCGATGGATTTCTCTGCAGTGACCATGTTGTTCCCTTCTTCTAAAATAGATGAAACATGAATCAGGATGCACGAAGCACGCACAGAATCATGCTTCGTGTTTCCTGTTTCTTGCCTCTGAATTCTATCATTTAGGTGTTCTGATTGCCG
>CAYWIG010000358.1:0-800 GCA_964458295.1 uncultured Myxococcales bacterium | reverse complement strand
ATTATGTCCGTCGAGATGCAGATATATCTGCCCATCCGGAGTCGTGTAAAAGGGTTTGCGTTTAAAATCGTGTGTCGCTTCGATGTAGCGCACAGTGCCGGTTTCAGATCTCATAACGACTGAATGTGTGGAAGCACCTCCACCGTAGAAGCGAACGCCCTTGAGGAAGGTGCCGGTAGTAACGCCAGTTGCAGCAAACATCACGTTCCCCTTGGCAAGATCTTCCAATCCGTAAATTCTGTCGAGATCCTCGATCCCCATCTTTCGTGCTCGTTCCTGCTCCTCAGCATTTCGCCACATGAGCTTACCCTGCATATCCCCGCCTAGACATCGAAGTGCTGCAGCTGCGAGAACACCCTCTGGAGCTCCACCGCTTCCAAGAAGCACGTCGATTCCCGAATCCTCCTCGCAGGTTGCGATCGCTGCAGAAACATCGCCATCGTCTATCAATCGAATTCTAGCTCCAGCCTGCCTCACCTCCGTAATGAGTTTCTCATGCCTGGGACGATTCAGAATGATCGCTGTGAGATCCCTGACCTCACACATCTTCTTCTCTGCGATGGCGACGAGGTTCTGCGTCGCTGACCTCTTGATGTCGATCACACCGATTGAATCAGGACCGACCGCTATTTTCCACATGTAGGTATCGGGTGCGTGAAGGAAGTTACCCGTATCGGCCATAGCGATGACGGTGAGGGAGTTCTCCTTTCCAGTTGCACAGACCGTTGTTCCCTCGAGGGGGTCGAGGGCAATATCTATTTCAGGGCCATCGCCGTCACCGACCTTCTCACCGATATACA
>CAYWIG010000357.1:0-2681 GCA_964458295.1 uncultured Myxococcales bacterium | reverse complement strand
GTATATAGCTCGGATGGATCTACAGCGACCGGCAGTCTTTATTCGAATGATTGTGATGATTTAAGCGAGATCTATTTGAGGTTGACCGTCGACAATATGGCTGTGACGGCCTCTTATTCTACGGATGGTGTGACTTATAATCCCATCGAAGATGTTGGCGCAGCTGCGATGCCGACAGATCAGAACTTTACGGATACGCCGAATTTAATTTTGCAATTTATTGGTAATAATGCTGCCTCGACAACTTCGATCAAGTCCATTGAACTTACCGGAGTTACGGCTACGGATCAATATTAGGAATCATACTTGGGAGGGATGATGAGGCCTGGAAAAATGTCCATCGTTGTAATGTCCATAATGCTGTTATGTCTGCTTACCTCCTGCAGTAAGGGCTCTGATTATAAAATCCTCTATGGCAAGGTAGGTAATAAGATACACCCTATGCAGGGTAAGAAATCCAACTGCATGCAGATGGGTTTTTACGAGTTTATGGGCGGTGGGATAGTAAACAGCAACGGTTCGAAGAATATCGTTCTGGATGTTGAAAAGTATCCGATGATGTTTCCGAGATCCAAAAAATTTAAGAACTATTATTATATCAACGCCAAGAGTTCACCGATCGAAGAGAGGCAGAACTTCTCTATCTATAATTTTAATGCCCCCGATCAAAAGATTGAAACCGCGGGATTCAAAGAACTAAAATCAAAGAAGCTAATAGGGCCGACCAAAACTGAATTTCCCAGTGCAATCATCACCTCACCAAAAAACGAGTTTCTAGTCTATCTGATGACCGACAAGCCTAAGAATAAGTCCATATCAAACCATCTCGATCCCTTCAGAAATGATTCGGATATAATGATCAGGGGAATTGAGGATGGAAAGGATGGAAAGGATGTAAAGGCTATAGAGGCAACCTATAACAGGGCCCTCTTTGATAGCTTCTCGAACTTTTCGAAGGAGGGCGACTCATTCTATACTATTCTTAGAGACGGCGGTGCGTTTAAATTCGTGAAGGTCGATCTCGCTTCAGGTAGGGCAGCCGGCTTCAAGGAGCTCTTTAAGACCTTCAATTGGGATAAAATAGACTGGGGTAAATTTTTCAAGAAGCGGCAATCCAACTACGCCCATTTCTCGATTTCACCTGATGAAGAGGTCCTTCTCGCCTACAAGAATGAGGCTGGATTCGATCCGGCGTACTGTTTCAACACGATGACACATACCCTCTACCTGCTCGATATCAAGAACGATAAGATCGAGATCATCTCCGAGGGTGAGGGTGGAATTTATGGCGTAACCTGGAAGGAAGATAGCGAGGGGTTCGCGTATATCAAGATCATCGGAGGAGGATGTTATCCTAGCTACCTAAATTCATCGATCAATAGGATGGATAAGAGGGGTGGCAATGCGGATAAACTCGTCGTTGAGGATAAGAGTAAGATCACAAACCTCTCATGGTCGCCCGATGCGAAGCTGATCGCATATAGCGTCTATGGAGAGGATCTCATAGGTCGCATCAAGACGGTCGATCCGAAAAATAAAAAGGTCAAAGATGTCGTCAGTACGAAGGATACCGAGAAGACCATCGATAAGAATGCACCGGTTACATTGATATTTGCAGATTGGGTAGCAAAGTAGAAGCACCAAATTTCAAATTCCAAATCCCAAATAAATTCCAAATTCCAATCACCGAACAACAAAACTTATTTGTTTAGGTCATTGGAATTTGATGTTTGTGATTTATTTGTTATTTGTTATTTGAGATTTGTTATTTGAGATTTGTTATTTGAGATTTGGTGCTTCGATGTGTTAATTACATCGGCATAATCGGTCGCATGGCGGTCAATCCAACAGTGTTAATAGGGGATACAAATTGGGATGCGCCCATAACGGTCGATGTCATTCCCACAGGAAAATTATCATTCGCGTGTGTCAAAAGCATGGTGGGTGCTGCTGCATGAAACCTTGCTGCGGATAGTCCATGAAGTTGACAACCTGGATACCAAGTAGATTTTTGGGCTCCGGTTAAAAATGGCGGTGAGCCGATAAATGGGTGCTGAGTGATCGGCATGGTTGTGGATCCTATCGAAGGACTCAAACTCGTTTCGCTATCTCCGCTAGCAGTCTCACCACCACCTTTAACTCCACCACCTCCCGAACTTTCAGGACCGGAGGAACCTGAAGATCCTGGCGATCCAGAGGAGCCCGAAGATCCACCGCCACCCAAAATCCTATCCCTCGCCGTCAAAACTTCATCCCTATGTTCGATCATGAAGGTGTAACCGTACCAAGCTACCAGGTGATTAATTACATCCACGTCCTTAGGTATGTCCTCTATGCCCGCCATCATCTTCCGTTGGCTTTGCTTCGTCATTCTATCGTAGAAACCTTCAGTTGGATCGATGAGCTTCGCAAGGAGTATCACCTTTTTCTGTGCCATACATGCCGCCTTGAAGAGTGATCCGACATGATCTCTTATAGCGGTATCCGTGATGTTAGGGGTGTACTTTCCGCCCCTTATGAGCTCGTCCTTGTATGTTGCTGCCTCCTGCCCAATGTGTGCATCGACGAGTTTCTGAAATGCATGGGTAAAGGGTTTCGGCAACATACCCAGTTCATCGATTCGATGTTCGATATGGGTTTGGGAGAGAGGACCCGAGGCGTCGAGTTCGAATGCGGGAAGT
>CAYWIG010000356.1:0-2689 GCA_964458295.1 uncultured Myxococcales bacterium | reverse complement strand
TCTCGTCTGCGGCCGTACAATTCATCCGCAGAGAATAATCCCCGGTGGTTTCTCCAAGGTCCCAACGATCGATGAGCTGAAGAACCTTAAGGATACGCTCCTCGCAGCAGCACCAGATCTCACTGCGGTTGGAAACCTCCTCAAGGCGCTCGCACCGAAGCTTCCGAACTTCACACGTGAGACCGAATATGTATCGCTCACCGACAAGAGTGAATACGCCCTCTATGATGGCGTTCTCGGCTCTTCACTTGGCGATACGGCTCCAATCACTGAGTATGAATCCTGGACGAATGAATACTGCGTACCACAATCGACTGCTAAGTATACGAAGAGGAAACAGGAATCTCTCATGGTCGGCGCTCTCGCACGTTTCAACATCAACCATGCTCAATTGACGCCTAATGCGAAGAAATACGCTGAAGAGATCGGCCTCGTAGCACCTTGTTACAACACGTTCATGAACACGGTAGCTCAGTTCGTAGAATGTATTTATATGGTGGATGACTCGGTACGCATCATCGATGAACTTCTACAGCGTGGCATCAAAGATGAAAAGGTGGAGATCAAACCTAAAGCCGGTCGCGGAATCGGCGTTGTGGATGTTCCCCGCGGCATTTTGATTCATGACTACACCTACGATAACGACGGCATTTGCACGAAGGCCAACTGCATCATCCCAACCAACCAGAACCACAGCAACATCCAGAGGGATATGGAAGCCTTCGTACCGCAGATCGTCGATAAGCCGCAGGCTGAGGTTGAGCTGCTACTTGAAATGCTGGTCCGTGCATACGATCCATGCATTTCGTGCTCGACACATTACCTCAAGGTCAACTTCAAGAATAAGTAATTTGTGCTACTAACAAAAGCCGGAGGTATAGCGATTATCTCCGGCTTTTTTTCGTTTGGAGTAGAAGCAGGATACAGGAAACACGAAACAAGACAGAACTCAATTCATCATGCTTCATGTTTCATGCCTCATGCTTCAAGAGGACATATGGTAAAGTCCGTAGCTATAATCGGAGTCGGTAACTATCTCATGCGTGACGAAGGCGTGGGCATCCACGCTATCGCCAGGCTCCGCGAGATGAAATGGCCTGCTGATATAGATATCATAGATGGTGGCACACCTGGAGTAGCCCTGCTTCACATGATAGAAGGTAGGAAATTAGTCGTAATCATTGATTGCGCCGACTTCAATGGAAAACCAGGTGAAATCGGTGTTTTCAATGCAGCTGGTTTAAAACGGGATGAGAATGCTGAGATCAGCCTTCATGCCACCGACCTTCTGGGCGCATTGGAATTGGCCAAACACGCCGAAAGCTATCCTGAGAAAGTAATTATAGTTGGAATCCAGCCGGAAAAGATCGAGATGGGAACTTCGCTCTCAGAAATTATTGAAGAATCCTTGCAGAATCTACCGGAAAAACTCAGAGAGATAATTGGCCAGCAATAACTATCAACTGTCGTCCTGACTATTTTCCGCGTCCGGAAAGCATAGTCAGTGCGGTTCTGACCATAATTTCTATATCAAACATAATCGAAGCCTGTGTAATGCCTCGAATATCGTCTTTAAGTTGAATCTCTAATTTGTCTAAATCCTCATTCACATAAATCCTTCGGACCTGAGCCAATCCAGTTATACCCGGCTTCGTTAGGTGACGAGAGTTGAAGCCATCTGCCAATTCCGCTTTTACGAATACGGCATCAAGGGCGTCCGGTCTCGGACCGATGACGCTCATATCTCCAATCAGAACGTTTACCAGCTGTGGCAACTCATCAATTCTATAACGCCTCAACAACCACCCGACCCTTGTAACCCTTGGATCATCATCAGTCGTTGTATATGTTCCCAGTTTTTCTGAACCAATATGCATCGTACGAAATTTATACACATCAAATGGAATATCACCCTTTCCAATACGCTTCTGCACAAATAAGACTGGACCTTCACTCGTCAGTCGTATAGCAGCTCCAGCCGCAAGCATAACGGGGGAAGTAAGGACCAACGCCGACGTGGCAAACGCTTTATCAAAGGTCCACTTGAATGCATTGTATGCAGCGGGCCGCTGCCTCAAAGCACCCCTAACACGTTCCGTGTAGAAAAAATTTCTTGTCGCATCGGGTGGAATCGTACTCCATCCATTGAAATCCATTGATGGTGCCAGGTAGTGATCCAACCTTGCAGTCACCCATCTTCCTGGAAGAGATCTCACACCAGAGATGGCACCCGAAACTGTAGCCCTTGCTGCAGAAAATGCATTTATCGCTGAACCTAACACTTATACCCCTATACCCCATCGTAAACGTTGTTGATCCAAACAATTGTCGATCATTTTACGGAAAAGTTGCGGGGTTTATGGCATTCCTTTGCTAATCGTGAACCATAGATAACTATTGGATATTATAGGCAAAAACACAATAGAACCAGCGCAAATCTCCAGTGAAATTCAAATAACCTATCCGTTGTGTTAAATAATAGGAGCTCTAAAAGGGTATCTCTTCAAAGCGTTTGAAGATTCTCGCCCGCCCTGTCTTCCTATCGACTTCGATTCGAAATGTCTTATCACCTACATCGATTTGAACCTCACCAACATCATTGAATATACGCGATGCCAGCTTACGCATTCTAACTCCGCCCTTCCCATACAACCTCTTCGTCTCATCTAGATTCATCACATAGTGCAGA
>CAYWIG010000355.1:0-2692 GCA_964458295.1 uncultured Myxococcales bacterium | reverse complement strand
ACTCCTGGTTCAGCAGGGTGAGAAATCAGATCAACAGGGGGGGAAGAAACATCTCACTCGACCTGCTATATACTTTTCTCGATGCATTTGAAAAGGAAGGCGATCAGGAACATATCAAGGAGATCCTAAGGCTCATCACGCTTAAAACCTTAAGTTCAATAGGGGGTACCGGAGGAGGTACCGGAACTGAGGAAGCAGCAAGAATCAGACAGACAACACATGTAATCGAGAGATTGGCCGAGCGCATACATAAATCTCCACTCTCAGAGCCTGATAGGGATATCCTTCTATATGAATTTTTTGAGAGGCTTTTCAAGCTCGCGTCATATCTCGGTGGAGTTAATCTGAAGATAATATCCAGATTGGAGGGCCTCTTCCCATGGCGCACGCCCTTCATGAGCGCCGGCGATCCTCCGAACTATGAACGGACCGAGGCGCTGGTTCTTAAGTCCTTGGCCTCGGTGGATGAACTGACCGATCCGAATACCCGTAAGGATCTGAGATTGAGATTGGCTGCGTTTGCGGCAGCGGGCCTTCCCTTACAGAGATATCATGAATGGTTGGAGGAAATCGTAGGCGCGGCCACATCAAAAACTGAGCAATCACACAGTGCGACTTCAAAACAGTATTTAAGAACCGTCGAAAGCGTCGGCATACCACATCCGTATGACATACCGGCGTCGCTCGATTCCGACGATGTGGATGACTTTTTAACGTCACACGGGGAGAAGCTCTCCAAAATAATGGCAAATGGTGACGAGTTACAGTTCGCCGTCGCGACATCCGTTCTATCGAGGGTGATCGGAGGGGAGCTGCGTGAAGATTACGACAGCACGAGGGCCCCGAAGGATATCATGGACGCAAAATCCATCGCCTACACCATGGGTTGGATAGAGGAATATGCGGATAATCCTCAGATGCGCACCCGCGTTCAACAGGTTTATGAAATCCTAATGTCATCCGGACCAGAGGTGATAAGAAGACTCAATATTGCGCTAAGGCTCTTTCAAGAAGTCACCTCTCCCGAGATAAAAAGACACATCTTCGACAAGGCCACGGAGAGGCTGATCTATGGAAACGTCGTAAGGTCACGAGTCGCTACCCTGAGGGGGGGTGACGACGAAGAGGGGGAGATGGAGTTTTACGATCATCTCCTCTCAATTCACTACGATAAACATAGGGGCGGCATGCCATCAAACCTGTTTATATCCAAATTTACGGAGGATGCTGACCTGCGGAGTGAATATGCGCAATACGTAAGTACGGCTGGGGTGGAAGGGGCAGATCCTGTTGATCCACTCCTCGTAGCCGAGCTCGACGTCGGCAGGGGGCTCGACGATTCGCCTATAGAATATTTACAATGGAGAAGCAGCAACGTGACGGCTCGAATCAATCATCTTTACCATGCGGTTCGTTTTTTACGAGCGGCACTGAGCACCTGTGGATACACCGCGCTCAGTATGACCGATGAATATGGGCTCCGATTCACTCCAAAACCGATCATGGACAACATTGAACAACTACAACCATATATAGATCCATTGGACCAAGGGCTAAGACGCCTTGGAATTATATTTGAGGGCGCAGAATTTTCAGCACTCCACATAATAGACGAGGTACAAATAGCCCTCTCCGCTGCAAACTATCATGTGAGGATAGCCGAAATTCTGGACGAAATTTTCCATGAGAGTGGAACTTATTCGTTTTATGACGACGATACCGACTCAGGAGACCTCGATGGATGGCTGGAAGCGCAGGAGGAGAGGTTGAGGGTAGCATCCACCGAATATTACAATGCACAGATGGATGCGATGAGAAGCGATCCAGACCTCCCTGAATTTATAAGATCCAGGAGTGGTTTTGAACAGAACGTCCTGATGTGGGTCTATGGTGCACTCAACTCCTCCACACAAAACGTTCTGCGACACAGTCTTGGTGACTTAACGACAGATGAAGATAGACTCTTGGAATTTGGACGCACGGCACACCTCGAAAAACTTTTACAACTGGCAAGCATCCATCCTGCTGTCCCGGAAAACCTTCAGAGGATGTTCTCCGTATTTCAAGAGGATGTACCGTCACGTGATGAAATCGATGCGCAGAGGACAATCGATCTTGAACTAACAGTCGATGACAGAGCGAGGCTGGAGATCGACCTCGAAAGCCCCATCAAAGAAGGTACGATCGGCGGAGTCTACAGAGGAAAATACGCGGGGGAGGATCGAGTCTTCAAACTTCAGCCCAATGGAAAAAATGAAGATCTTATTGAATCGCTAAGAATCGTAGCTGCGGTAAGGGAAGGCATTTCAGCTAGCGGCTACGAAGGAAGAGGGGCTAGAGCGTTGGATGACTTCCTGGCATTCTACGAGAGGACTATGTTGGACGAGATGGATCTGACAAAGGAGCTTACGGCTGCCTACGCGTTTGCCGATTTCGTGGCAACCAATCCCGATCTCCAGGCACAGTTCGTGGTTCCAAAATATAAAGATGAGCCATCGTCGATCATGATGTTAGCTATGCAACCCATCTACTCAAGAAGACTCGGTGAACTTTCGCCCGATGAAAGATCAGAGGTATTCAGAAGAATCGATGATACCCTTATACCGACTATGATGATGGGTGGAATCATTCATTACGACCTCCATCCCGGAAATATCGGAATTCTGGATGATGGAAGGATAGTTCTGTATGA
>CAYWIG010000354.1:0-2694 GCA_964458295.1 uncultured Myxococcales bacterium | reverse complement strand
CACCTTCTCGGCTGTTTCCAGCCAAGTGGTGCGCTAATTCTTTGAACTCATGAAATCCACACATCGAATTTCAATGCCTGCCGATACAGTGACATAATTAGAAATTTATATTTTGGAGGCAGTATGAGGGTAAACCCGATCAAGGCACTTGCAGCACACAGTCCTTTATTTGCAATTGGGCCGAGCCTGGAAATGGAGATCGTTCGGGCGAGACCAACCTCTGGAGATATGCTCATAGTAGCACCGGCCAGAGCAGATCCTGTCCGCTCGATTGCTCGCGTGATGGGACCCGCAATGGTTCCAGAAAAAGAAATTGAAATAGACGGAGTACCTGGAAAAGCAATCGTATCATATGATAGAGATTTGCGTTTTTTGGACACCTCATATGATTACGGAACGTATTCCAGGAGCACCAGTCTAACAATAAACAACTCTGAGGACAGCGCAGAACTTTCAACTCAAGTTATGACACGAATTGGCATCTTGTATACCAGCACGATCCAAAGCGGAAGAGTCGCTATTGAAGGTAACGCTGGAAGGATACCCACGGATGAGCTCTCAATAGATATTATCCCAATACCTACTTATACCCCACCACAACAGGACAAGAAATGGCCAGAACTGGCAAAGGCCACAGGAATCTCTTGTTCGTTGGGTTTTGAAAGCGCACATCAGATGATCGCCGCTGCGTTTCACTTCATGGATGTGGCATATCCGCGTGTATATGGAAGGCTCCTCAATCGATATTCAAGAACATCTGCAATTCATATGATAGCAAACGGAACCGACGCACCTTTGAGCTTTAGGGCTATTAGAAACTTAATTGGAAGATTGCAGACAACATCGGAAGGTTCCGGCCTCCCCAGCGCAAAGGAGTTATGGAGAAATGGCATCACAGTCTATCTAGCCGAAGAGGGTAAAAGGATTTTCGAGATAGCTTGGGGAAAGGCAAAGTGGGGTGATCCGGTACTCACACTTGCATTAAGAGCTTCTGCAGAAGCCTCACCACTTCAATTACCCGAATTAACGCCCTTCTTCCCAGAGAATATCGTAACCCACAACTGGCTCGAACCGAGCGTTGATGATATTGAAGAAGCTTAGCGTGATATTAAGTACAATTAAGAGTTAAAAGTTAAAAATTAAGAATTGAATGTAGAATTAAGAATTGATTTTCATAATGATAGGTACCTCAATTCTTAATTAATTCCACCTCCGAGGTGTGGTTGTTGGGGCAGGACGTCCTCACCTCGGAGGTGGAATTACTCATTGCCCTATTGACTCCCCTCCCCATTATCCCTTATAGCCTCTCTATGACTGAATCATCATCGAATACTGTAATTCTCAAGTTCGGGGGGACGAGCGTAGCTAGTCGCGAGCGTTGGGATACGATCGCGGGGATCGCCAAGAACCGCCTCGATGAAGGGCTTTGCCCGATCATAGTATGCTCAGCCGCTGCCGGCGTATCCGACATGCTAGAGGAGCTATTAAAGGTCTCAGTAAAAGGTGAATATAATGACACGTTCGCTAGCCTCCAGAAGCTCCATGCCGACCTCGCCGCAGATCTCGGAGTGAACTACGAGACCGTGGCTGGCCACATAGATCAGCTGGGACATCTACTGGAGGGAATTTCTAAGGTCGGTGAATCGACACCGCGAATTCGCGCAAGGGTTATGGCCGAGGGTGAACTGATGCTCACCAAGCTCGGAGCCGAATATTTGAACTCCCAAAAGATAGACACGAGATGGCAGGATGTGCGCGGATGGCTCACCGCTGAAAATATCCCACTATCATCCGACTACCGTAGATTTGGAAATGCATCCTGCAAATATGATCCCGACAAGAATCTACTGAAGAAGAACGATGCGAAAGTAGTCATCACCCAGGGATTCATCGCGAAGGATGGTGAAGGCGAGACGGTACTGCTTGGCCGTGGAGGTTCAGACGTCTCCGCATCATACCTTGCATCAAAACTAGAGGCTGTGCGCTGCGAGATATGGACCGATGTGCCTGGACTGTACACCGCCAACCCGCACAAAGTTCAGTCGGCGCGCATAATCAAATCGCTAGACTATGATGAAGCTCAGGAGATTGCATCGCTAGGAGCCAAGGTCCTTCACCCGAGATGTCTTGCACCCGCCAAACGATTCGGAATTCCGATCTACGTTAAGTGCATGCAGAAGCCGGAGATCGAGGGAACCGTAGTTTCTCCAGCCGTGAAAAACACACCCGGCATCAAGGCGATATCGATGAAGCACGGCATCAACCTCATATCGATGGAGAGCGTCGAGATGTGGCATCAGGTTGGCTTCTTAGCCGATGCATTCAACTGCTTCAAGGATCATGGCGTATCTATCGATCTTATATCGACGTCGGAGACGAACGTCACCGTTTCGATCGATCAAGTTACCGGCGGCCACGATCCCGAAGTCGTGAAGGATCTACTGCACGATCTTCAGAAATTCTGCAGGCCGAAGCTCATAGATTCGTGTGCGCTGATCAGCCTCATCGGAAGGGATATAAGGAGCACGCTGCACAAGCTATCACCCGCCTTCGACGTCTTCGAGGAAAAGAGGGTCTATCTCGTATCTCAGGCGGCGAACGACCTTAATCTAACCTTCGTCGTGGACGAGGATGAGGCCGATCGGCTCGTGAGAAAGATACATACCGAACTCATCCCACGCGATGAGAAGCACA
>CAYWIG010000353.1:0-2705 GCA_964458295.1 uncultured Myxococcales bacterium | reverse complement strand
TGACCCCGTGACGGCGGAGGAACTCTCCAGGGCAAAGATCAATCTCAGATCTAACGAGATATATGAGAAGGAGACGGTAGGCGGTCAAGGCGGAAAGATCGCGTCCTTCATCGGTGCTGCGGGCAACCATGAGTATGAAAAACGCTATTATCAGATCATGGCAGCCGTTGAGATCGAGGACATCAAGAGGGCCGCATCCAAATACATCAACTTTAATAATTGCACTGCGGTCATGATCGTTCCGAACGGTTCAAAATGGGCAAAGAATAAATCATCTCTCATGGGTGAGCTAAAACCATCGAAGGCTAAGGTCCAAAGGAAAAGCACTACCTCCATCTCCGATCCAAAGAGGGTTCGACTTAAAAACGGCACGACGTTGATAATCAGAGAGAATCACAACCTTCCGATCGTGTCGATATGTGCGGCTGCAGTGGGCGGCATTCGAAGGGAGACGAAGAGGAGCAACGGTATATCCAACATGATGTCGAAGATGATGCTCAAGGGGACGAAGAATCGAAATGCCATCCAGATAGCGATGGATATCGAAAAAATCGCGGGCCATATTGATGGTTTCAGCGGAAGAAACACATCCGGCGTTAAAACCGAATTCTTAAGCGAATATCTGAAGGAGGGTTTCTCGCTTTTTTCAGATGTCCTGTGCAATCCCGCCTTCGAAAATGACGAGCTTAAGAAGGAGAAACAACTAACACTCAAAGCGATAAAGGATCAGGAGGACGCCCTCTCCTCGCTCGCCTTCGCAAACTTCTTGGAGGAACTCTTTCCAACGCATCCCTATGGGCTTCGTTCACTCGGCACCATAAAGAGCGTCAAAGATATAAACATCAGCGCCCTAAAGAAATACCACCGCGAGGCCTTCAGATCGAACAACCTCGTTATCTCGATCGTTGGAGATGTAAATCCAAAGGAGGTCGAGGAGATCGCAAATGAAATGCTCCGAGATCTTCCGAAGGGCAGGGGCACAACCCCTAAGACGAAGCTCGACAGAAGACCCAGCAAACCGAGAGAACGAACCATAACGAAGGAGGACAAACAACAGTCACACATCGTGATCGGCTTTCAAGGAGTTCACTTCAAGAGCAAGGACAGATACGCGATGACCGTCCTCAACAACATATTCTCCGGCCAAGGAGGAAGATTGTTCAGAACGCTTCGCGACGAGATGAGCCTCGCCTACTCTGTCAGCTCGGTAAACCAAGAGGGTATCGATCCGGGTTATTTCGCTGTATATATCGGCACCGATCCCTCCAAAGCGCCGATAGCCACGGACGCAATGATGGAGGAGTTACAGAGGATATGTACTGAAAAGGTGAGTAAGGATGAGTTGGATCGTGCCAAACAGTATCTCGTCGGAACCTATGAGCTAGAACTGCAGAGGAATGGAACCATGTCCAACCTCTACACCTTCCATGAGCTCTATGGCATTGGATTTGATGAAATCGATGAACATCCGAAGAGGATTTTGGCAGTTACGAGGGACGATATCTTAAGGGTAGCAAAGAAATATATCGATCCCGGAGCCTACACAATTTCAATCATCAAACCCAAATAAAATATTCTTACGTGAAATAAAAAAGGCGTCTCCAGTTGGGACGCCTTTTTTACTCATGAGAATTATATTATTTCTTACGTAGTTGTTGCATCAATTTTGTTGCGACAGCTTTACAAGGACCGAAATTACTATCTTTTCGCTGCGGGCCTGCAAATTGAACAAAACGATCGAATACTTCGTCTATAGTGCGTGCGTATTCACTCTTTTGGTCCCTTTCTGTCGCGATATCAACCAGCCATTCGTCGACAGCCCTCCGACATAAATTCTTTGTAAGGTCAAGAGGCGGCTCATCCTCAGCGCCACAACAAACGTCCCGAACCTCAGCTACAGTCACATCTTTTGGTTTGCTTACATCTCCACTCATACAAGTCCCCTTTCTTTAATAATGATCTAAGGATATTATCGGTTGAAAGGTCACAAAAGTTGCTTGCGCAGTAAAGATAATTAAAATAATTACATCAACAATAACAATATGTTACGTGTCGCTCCAGCCCCTCAGAGGGCGTTCGTTACATCTGGGTTCTTTTCTGCAAAATTCTTTGGCCACCTCAACTATCAAGGCATGATATTCGTTGAAGAGCCGGACGTCCTCGGGAAGCGAGTCCATGAAGAGGTCCTGCAGCTCATCGTAATCGGCATCCTCGCTGCACAGCGAGTGACGGGAGAGAACGCGTTTCGTATATGCGTCGATGACGAAGATCGGCTTATCCAAAGCATATAACAAAATTGAGTCTGCCGTTTCCCTGCCGACCCCGTTTACCGAAAGGAGCTCTACGCGAAGTTCTTCCAGAGATTTCTCCGACATCCTCTCCGCAGAGCCCTTATATTCCCCAATAAAATACTTTAGATAATTTCTAAGCCTCTTTGTTTTAAGTTTAAAAAATCCCGCTGGTCTAATCAAAGTTGCAAGTCTTGAGGGGTGGAGATTAAAAAGTTTTTTGGGATTTAAGAGCTTCTCCCTTTTGAGATTATCAATCGCTTTTTCAACATTATTCCAATTCGTATTCTGCGTAAGGATTGCGCCTACCATCACCTCGAACGAAGTTTCACCCGGCCACCAGTTGCGTTTACCGTAGTGCTGGAACAGCCTATTGAATCCTTCCTGGAGAAGTTTTGTCGTTTTTGCCATGACGTT
>CAYWIG010000352.1:0-2711 GCA_964458295.1 uncultured Myxococcales bacterium | reverse complement strand
ATAACCTATTGATATTACACCGGAATTCTTAATATCAATAATGTATCGACGAGATTCGCATCACAAGGAAATGCGTGAAGATGGTCACCGGATCAAAATTAACAATAAGTACGGCGCACTTATTGCGAAGAGGTGACAATAAGTGCGTGGTACTTATTGTCATTTTTTGGTAATTTTCGTTTCATGATAATCAGGGATGGAATGAGGCTATTTCTTATAACTTCAACAATTCTACTAATTGCTTTCAACGCTATTGCGTCGGAACCCATAAAATCTAAATCGGGAAGCAATTCGGATTCCTTTAGAAAGCACTTCGAGCTCGGCAAGTCATATGGCGAGAAGGGTCGCCACAAAGATGCGGCGCGGGAGTACAAGCGGGCTGCGATGATAAGGCCCAAAGATTTTCAGGCCAACTACAACCTCTGCTGGAATCTATTGAAACTTGAAAGCTTCCGGGAGGCTGCGAACTATTGCAAAAACGCATCCAGGATAAAGGATGATGATCCGAAGGTCTATAATCTGCTGGGTGCTGCATATGAGGGGATGAAAAAGAACAGGTGGGCATTGAAGGAGTACGAGAGGAGCGTCAAACTCAAACCGGAATTTACGAATGCCCGTATGAATCTCGCAAGGATTTATGATCTGATGGGGCGCCTCGAAGAGGCGATCTATGAGTACAAGCAAGCGGTGAAATTTGCACCGAGAAATGGAGAGGCCTACTTCTTCATGGGGGTTGATTATTCGCGTTTAGAAAGGTGGCGAGATGCGAAGGAGGCATTTAGAAGATCGATCAGCTTGGGTGGTAAATCCGCGATAGCCTACTATAACCTCGGTCTCTCATATATGATGCTGCGCGAATATGAGATGGCTGAGGATGCGCTTAAGGATTCGCTCAAACTAGATCCTTCTTACACAGATGCGATAGCGAATTTGGGTTTGGTATATCTACGACTCGGCAATAAGAGGATGGCGATGAAGCAATATCATGAGCTCGATGGTTTGGATAAATCGAAGGCAGCGGAACTCTTTCAAATTATGATGAGGTATAAATGAAGAAAATCATTTCGGTCATCTTTATCTGTCTAATCGCATGTACAGCCTTTGCAGAGGACGAGATTCAGTGGAAAAAATATTCCAAGGGAAGCATCGGTGGAACGATATGGGGCGTGTCGTTTCAAATCGTATCCAGCTGGAAGGTTTTGAATAAGCCTGACTATTCGATCTTTTCGAATAGCCCAGACTGTCTTGTCTATCCGCTTACGAAATGGTGCAGTCAAAGATCGCTGCTCATGGAGATCAAGAAGAATGAAAAGACCGTCATCGCTGAAACGAAGGCGACCGAAAAAACTGTGAAGCTGCCTGGAGCTAAGAATGGAATCGCCTATAAAGGCGCGTACACCTTTCGATTTCTAACACCGGATGGGAAATACTGGGTATTGTTTTCAGGCAAGGGGGCTAGTTTTGATATGATGAAGAAGACGATTCGATTAAATAAATAATTAATTACAGCTGATGGGTTTTTTTATCTTGGAACATGTCATTCATATCTATCAAAAGTGCTTTTTTAGTTTTGGCTTAATGCTGATGCCGGATGCCTGATCCCAGATGTCAGTAATGTCCAAATGGATTCAATTATCCAATATGGGGTATCCGGAATCTGGTATCCAGAAATTTCGTATTATAAGAAATGAATTTAAGCCAAATTTGGAAATAGTTTCTGAAGTACGGGAAGGGTTACCTTTCCGTTTCTCGTCTGCAATCCCTTGGCAAGGACCGGATCCCTCGTGAGCGCTGCTTCGATACCTTCATTGGCGAGCTTCAATGCATATGGAAATGTCGCACTTGTAAGTGCTTCGGTTGAAGTGTGCGGCGTGAGCGCGGGCATATTCGGAACTGCGTAGTGTATGATGTCATGCAGTACGTATGTAGGTTCATCGTGACTCGTCGCACGGATCGTCTCGACGCATCCGCCCTGATCGATCGCGACGTCAACTATCACCGAACCCCATGACATCGACTTAACATGATCCTCTTTGACTACGTGAGGCGCGCGATCGCCCGCGACGAGTACCGCGCCGACCAGAAGATCTGCCTTCGCTACCCATTCTGCGACAGTCTCGGGAGTGGATTTCACCGGCTTGATCGCACCTTTGTATTTCTCCTCGATGTATTTGAGCTTTTCATCGCTTATGTCGAGGACGACAGTTTCAGCTCTAAGGCCAGCAGCTACCTCTGCGGCATTTAGTCCTACGTGACCTCCGCCGATTACTACAACCGTACCCGGCCTTGTGCCAGTTACTCCCCCCAATAACAGACCTTTGCCTCCATGATTTTTATGGAGGAGATACGTTCCGACCTGAGTGCCGACGCGTCCAGCAACTTCGCTCATGGGAATTAGAAGCGGCAATTCGTGATCATCGGTCTCCACCGTCTCATATCCGATGGCGGTGACGTTTGTTTCACACATAGCCTTCGCAAGTTGCGGTACGCTGGCAAGATGAAGATAGGTGAAGATATTTAAATCCGGACGGAAATATTTGTATTCACTTTCAAGAGGTTCCTTGACCTTGATGATCAGGTTCGAATCGTTCCAAATCTTATCCGCGTCATCGACGACGGTAGCACCTACGGAGTTATAGACCCTATCCGAAAAACCGGATTTGATACCGGCATAATGTTCGACGAAAACCGTATGCCCTGCATCGATTAAC
>CAYWIG010000351.1:0-2721 GCA_964458295.1 uncultured Myxococcales bacterium | reverse complement strand
GACATCAGCAACCGCGGAATTAAGAACGAACAGTGCCAACATTCTGGCTGCATGCCTATGCTTTCCAGCCCTTTGGAGATCTTTGATTCTAGTCGCCACAGCTCCTATCGCAGGCTTACGGGGTTCACCTAATGCCGCAATTGCAATTTTCCACTGAATGTCCGTATCTTCAGCCTGAGAGATTCCGGCGTCGGTAACTATATCAAGTGAGATGCCCGCTCTCACTTCCAACGCCTCATCCAGTGCAAGATACAGTTCGCGTCTGATATCACCGTCTGGCAATGCAAGCGCTGGACTTGATTCACCTTCGCAGAGATGTTCGGCTATCGTCTCCGTTCCAAAATGTTGTTCCCAGGCGCGGAACATCTCAAGATCCGTACGAAGGACGAGTGCAGCATCATCCTGAACGTGGAGAATATTACGAAGTCCGTCCATATTGAATGCCGGAGTATGTCTGATAGCTAACCTTAAGGCTTCCTTCAGATACATCTGCCATTCTTCACTCGAAATCGTATCGCCTTCGCTCAACCTCTGCGTACCGAGGAGATATGAATTGAATGCGTCGAGTATCGATCTGTCGCTCAAAGATTTCGGTCCCATGCTGATCTGGGAAAGAAGTGCGGAGGTGAAACGGCTTCCAAGCTCTCCGGTTTCAAGATCACCCGGGGATGGACGCTGTGCACTCTCACCACCTGGACCGGCAACGTTATAAATAAGTTGGGGTGCCGTACGGCCGAGAATCTGCATCCAGCTTTCAATCGACATGCCTTGCGGCAATGCGACGGCAGGAGCTCTTCTTTCACTCCAACCTGCAAATACGAGTCTCTCCCTACCCGTCTTTGAATCTACAACTCTAAAATATGTTCGACTTACTGGAACATCGCCGAACGTGCCATCTACGACTACGCGATTGTCGTTCGCTACTTTAAGTACGTCGGCCCTAGATGGACGTGATGTACCAACTGTGGCAGCACTCGCTCTTCCAACACTTGAAACAGTACGAGCCGCATCGGTATCATTTGCTACAGGATTTGCATCGAACGCGCCTGGGAACGCCAGAACTGCCGCATCCGGAAGATCTGCAGCATCCCTCTGAACAGCTGTTGATTTTGTAACGGCACCACCCTCAGTTTTCGCCGCTGCATCTCTAACAACCGATGCCATCACAGCGCTAAGCTCGACAACCTGAGCCGTTTTTCCATCGCCATGATCTGAATCTCTTGCAACATCACCCACTGAATCACGCCCAACTCTACCTGCAGTGCTAGAAGTTTCACTTCTATCGCCGAAAAAATGTCTCTGCGAATCACTCAATACGGCTTGTGCATCAGCTACCAACTCCGCAACCTGAGCTTCCGCAACCGCAGCTGTGGTGGCATGTGAAATAGGCGTTCTTTGATCGTTTGTCGCTTTCGGACCTGAAGCATCACCGGGTTTAAACTTTTCACCCGATGCACCGACTGTGGCATCCGGCATGCCGTCATATCCACCAGTGGCGAAGGACCGTCCAGATTTGGAATCCTTCGCTCTCGAAGGTTTTACACCTGAATCCCTTCTGGTAACTGCAGCTTTACTTTCAACTTCAACACCAGTCGAAAGCGCCTCTACAACTGCAGGTGTAACCAAAAACCTCGACGAAAGAGCTGTTGCATCCCAATCGGTCCCTACTGAATAAAACTGCGGAGCAACCGTAGCATCATGGCCCGTAAGCGCCTGCCTTGCTGCAACGAGGTCCGAAAAAGAGACTGTGTTGCTCGCAGCCCTTTGCGCCCCTGATGAAACAAGCGCCATCGCGCCAACTTCATGACTTACACCTGCTGCTGCAGGCCTGCCTGAAGGAAAACTCCAAAGTTGCGCTGGAGCCTTAGCTTGAAAAGGAGAAACTAACCTCGGCTGAGCCGTAGGAATTCTGGGTACAAAAGCCGTGCTGGCGACCATCGTACCACTTGCTCTTATGACCATACCCGATGCTGCCATCGTACCAGGCATACCCATAGCGCTCATGGACAGATTCGCTAATTGTCCGATCTGAAATGTAGAAAATTGTTGAACGGCTGCAACTGCCATATCCCTGAGGACGCCCCACTCCCGAAAGTACTGCTAAAGGGCATCACCCTCCTTATGTGTTATTATCGGTTTCGAAACCGAGATGTTGCGTGGGTTCTTCATTTTTTTTCATTTTTTTCAATATTTCATAATTAATGAATAATTACAACAACTTGCAATATATAAAGAATAGAAATTAAAGATCTCCAACTCATCTGTAGTTACAATCCGAAATCCGCAACCCAGAATCCGAAATCACCAGTAACATAATCTCAAAAAAAATTATCAAGCACGCAACATTTCCAAAAAAATGCCGATAACAATTATGAAGCCGCTGGGGGGCGGTTTAACATCCTAAGAAGTTCAATCACTTAAGGCTTCAAAGAGGAGTTCCCATGTTTAGTGGCGGAGAGGTCAAACCTCCAGCTTCCGGCGATTGCTGGCAGAGCGGCAATGCATGTAAGGATCACAACGATTACCCAGCGTGTGTAGATAAGCAGCGCGGAAAACTGATCGGCAACCTGCAGGGTTACATGGATATAAGCGATCTACCTCTGACTGACAAACAGGCTTCCGGTGCGATGAAGAAGGGTTGGTCTATACCCGGCGCTCTTGGCATCTGTCGATCTGCACAACCTATCACAAAAAAGATCAAACCAAAGGGGAGTGAAGAGG
>CAYWIG010000350.1:0-2731 GCA_964458295.1 uncultured Myxococcales bacterium | reverse complement strand
CGACGCCTGTATCGCCTCTGATATCGTGAGGGATGTATCCTCGTCCGGACCGAAGACAACTCTCTTCGCACCATCGAGACGCATCGCTGATATATAGAGTCGTTTCCCAGACAGTTTCTGTGTCTTTTTGAAATCGTTCGTCAGGCCATTCCTCTCGATATTCTTTCTGATGTACATCTCGATCGCACTGTTATCAAAGACCCCGGATGGAAGGAGTTCAAAGAAGGATGGAAAATCCTCACTCCCCATCTCCTCTAGAATCGGTGCCATCATATCCTCGTACGTACCTATCGTGGGCTTTTCCAAAAATTTCCAAATATTGGAAAGCAATCCTTCCGTCCACTCCGGATAGCGGTTTGCTAAACGAACCAGCCGTCCAGGAAGAAGGCCTGCAACCTTTGCAAAAAACTTCATCGGCCTGACGATCAGCTCCGCCAAGTTGGGACGGTAGTAATGCCAGGCACTTAAGGGAGAGAAATGATGAGATGTTCCATCGAAGCTCTTTAAGATCGATTCAGGAGAGATGCCACCGATAAGGGGGGCAGCCAAAAGGCTTCCCGAACTGATACCGACATAGATATCAAAATCGTTTACGCTGAAGTTGACGAAGTAATCGTTTAGGGCCTTCAAACCTCCAGCCTTAAACGAACCTCCGGTCACAGCGCCGCCAGCCAATATAAGCGCCTTCGTCCCCTTGCCAACCTTGCTACGGGGTTTACTCTTTTGAACGATTGTTATGCCCATTTAAGATTAGGAGATCCTTATTGAGAGACCGTCAGCTCGATCTGAGTGTGAAGAGATCTGAAGTAGACACTCAGACCATTAAACATGCTCAAATCATGACTTTCAGGAACAATAATATCAAAAACCATTTTACCACCTATAGGTATGATTAGCGGATACCCCATCAGGCTCTTAACCTTTTCGGGTAGAGCAGACCACACTCCAGGTTTTTGAGTTCTTAGAGCATTAACTGCTGGTATCTTCTTCTTACTGCCAGCCAACCTTACCCACCATTTATCTTTAGTGACATCAAGCTGGATGATATTAAATGATTCATTGATCATTATAACATTAATGACCTTGTAACCAGGTACCAGCTTATCGAGCCTGGGATCATAGCTAGCATCCATTATAAAACCAAACGGGCTGATGGTCGCGCCTCCCATCGCCTTCACGCGATTCTTCCTCTTGGCATTCGCCTGAGGAACCAAAAAAAGCATCAAAGCCAATATTATGAGTATCCTAAAAGTTCTCCCCTTCATCGAGCCTCCCTTAATCTAGCTATTTTTCAAGATGTTAGCGATATTAGGAATTATTGTAAAGCGATGGATTTGAAATAAAAGATTATAAATTTCGAAAACTTGTAGACGATCCGCCTATTTCTCCCCGAGCTCATTTCCAACCGAATGGGCCTTCATCTCATCGATAAAATGACACGCCGCAGAGAGTGCTTCGCCGTACCCGTTTAGCTCCGGCTCCTTGGTTTTACAGATCTCCTTGGCATAAGAACATCTGGGATGAAATGAACAACCGGATGGAGGATCAATCGGTGAAGGCACATCACCTTCAAGGACTATTCGCTCGCGCCTGGCGCCGGGATCCGGAATTGGTATGGCCGAAACGAGCGCCTGCGTGTATGGATGTCTCGCCTCACCCAGCATCTTCGCAGGAAACATCTCCATGATCTTACCGAGATACATCACGGCGATCCGATCGCTTATATGCTCGACGACCTTCAAATCGTGGGAGATAAAAAGATATGTCAGCGAAAAACGATCCTTCAGATCCTCGAGAAGATTTAATATCTCACCGCGGATCGATACATCCAGTGCGGATACCGGCTCATCGGCAATAACGAACTTCGGAGTCAAAACGATAGCGCGCGCTATTCCAACTCGTTGTCTCTGTCCACCCGAAAACTCATGTGGATAGCGCCCATATGCGTTTTCGCTAAGGCCTACAACTTTCAAGAGTTCAACAACACGTTCTCGCCTCTCCTTTGTTGAACAAACCTTATGAACGAGCAACGGTTCACCGATTATATCCCCTACGGACATTCTAGGATTTAGCGATGCATAAGGATCCTGAAATACGACCTGCATACCCTTCCTGATCGGCCGCAACTTGGATTGGGACATCTTTGTGATATCCATATCGTCGAAGAGGATTGTTCCACCGTCGGGATCGATGAGTCGGAGAACCAGCATACCCAGTGTGGACTTTCCACAACCGCTTTCACCTACGAGACCAAGCACTTCACCGCGATCTATCGAGATATCAACTCCACGGACTGCTTGAACGCGTGCAACTTCGCGACCAAAAATCCCACCGCGTATCGGAAAACCCTTTGTGAGTCCGTCTATTTTTAGAAGTTTGCCGGCCATCGCTATCCTTTAATTAAGAATTAAAAATTAAGAATGAAGAGTTGAATTAATAATTAAGAATTAACTCTCAATTCTTAATTGTACTCTTAATTCTTAATTCTTCATTCTTAATTCCTTTCAAGCGAAGAAACACCTAACAAGTCTTCCCACTCCACACGGATCATCCGAAACCTCTTCACTCCGACACCGTTCCTGAACCTTCGGACATCTATCCGCAAAGGCGCATCCCTTCGGTAAATTGGCAAGACTCGGAACGACACCGGGTATTGTCGGCAATCTCTTTTTCTCCCCACCCCCTTCAAGCGATGGAATCGATTTCAAAAGACCCTGGGTATATGGATGCC
>CAYWIG010000349.1:0-2737 GCA_964458295.1 uncultured Myxococcales bacterium | reverse complement strand
GATGCGGCGATCATACGAAACTTCTTCAAAGACTTCGTTGGTGTGGAGAAGGTAGGGGATGATGCAGCTAAGTTCACTTTTTCCAAACCGTATTTTAAGGCGGGATCGGTAATCGGTTTGGTGAAAATCCTTCCAAGGCATATCTTCAAGGACCTCGACAATTTTAATACAAATCCTGCCAATATGAAGCCTGTGGGGTCAGGGCCGTTCAAATTCGTCGATTGGAAGAGAGGACGAAGAATAGAACTTGCACGCTACGATAATTACTATGGAGAGAAACCGGGTATAGAGGGATTGGTGTTTAGGGTTATTCCCAACAAGGTTACTGCATTTCAACTTCTTAAAAAGGGTGCGATCGATAAGGCCAAGATCTCTCTTACGCAGATGGTACACCAAACAGAGGATGAGGCCTTTAAGGGTAAGTTTACAAAGCATGAGTTCTACCCTCCCATCAACACGCTGATAGGGTGGAATTCCAGGAGGATGTTCTTCGATGATCGGAGGGTGAGGGTGGCGATGACCATGCTCATCGATCGAAAGAAGATTTTAGATAAACTCTTTTATGGTAAGGGGAAGGTTATAACGGGTCCGTTCTATCGTTTCGGTATCAATTACGATGATAGTATAGAGCCATATTCCTATGACCCTGAAGGTGCGATCAAGCTGCTTGAGGAGGCAGGTTGGATCGACAGGGATGGCGATGGCGTGCGCGAGAAGGATGGAATTCCATTTAAATTTTCTGTGCTCTTTCGATCTGGGGAGAAATTCAGCAGAACCGTTACCTCCTATCTGAGACAGGAGCTCGCCCGTGTGGGCATTGAGATGGAGCTTATGCAGATGGAATGGGGGGCGATGATCGGTCGACTGATCAATCGTGATTTCGATGCGATATCGTTGGGGTTCAGCATACCTCTGCTGGAGGATCCATATTCGAGTTGGCATTCATCACAGCTGGAAAAGGGAATAAACTATTTTGGCTTCAACGATCGACGTGTGGATGAACTGTTGGAAGGGGCCAGGGTAGAATTCGATCCAGAAAAGCGTGCAGCGATATATGCCGAATTTCAACGGATACTTCATGATGAGCAACCTTGTACGTATCTGTTTACCCTGTCGGATCACATGGCTATCGCAAGGCGTTTTAAGAATGTTATTAATTATAAGGTTGGTCCCGATATTGAGGAGTGGAAGGTTGGACCGTGGCCAGTATTGAAGGAATGGTAGTTGCGATCTGCGCAAATCGCATGTCGCACATCGCAGATCATGAGGTGGTTTTGGGAAACTGTGTTTTATGATGTCTTATATTCTTAAAAGATTACTCCTAATGATTCCAACTCTAATTGGAATTATCGTGATTACTTTTGCGGTTGTGCATCTAGCTCCAGGTGATCCTGCGACGCTCATGTCGCAGTCGGCTGAGTCGTCATCGATGAATGAGGGAACCGCTAAGTCCATAGTGGAGGAGACGAAGAAACTCTATGGTTTAGATAAACCCCTGCCTATGCAGTTCTTGCTGTGGATGCAGAGGGCTGTGACGTTCGACTTTGGTAACTCCTATCGCGATCATCGCCCTGTGATGGATAAGATAGCGGAGGTGCTCCCGATTACACTTCTTTTGAATATCATCACCATATTTATCATCTATTTAATCTCCGTACCGCTTGGAATATATACGGCGATAAAGCCTAGGGGAGTTGCCGATAGGATTGTATCGGTTGTCCTTTTGATCCTTTACTCACTTCCTTCGTTCTGGGTTGCCATAATGTTGATGGTGATCTTCGGTAGTGGCGACTATCTGAACTGGCTTCCTATAACCGGAATCATTTCGCATGGTGCTGAGAAGCTACCATGGTATGGAATCGTGACGAACGTGTTGTGGCATCTCGTTTTACCGATTGCATGTCTGACATATGGAGGCTTTGCCTTCCTGTCGAGATTTACGAGGGCATCGATGCTCGAGGTGATCAGGCAGGATTATATTAGAACGGCGAGGGCGAAGGGTCTTTCGGAGTGGAATGTAGTAATGAAGCACGGTGTCCGGAATGCGTTGATACCGATATTGACGCTCATGGGCACGCTCCTTCCATCCCTCCTCGGAGGCAGCGTTATCGTCGAACAGATTTTCTCGATTCCGGGAATGGGGAGACTCGGTTTTGAATCGATTTTGTCGAGGGACTATCCAGTCATCATGGCGATTGCGACTATCAGCGCCGTATTGACACTGGTGAGCATCCTTCTGTCGGACATTATGTATAAGGTTGTCGATCCTAGAATTACTTTTGAAAAGCGTGAGGGATAGAACTTGATGGACAAGCGTCAAACATATTCGCGTTTGATCTGGCGGCAGTTTAGAAGGAGTCGGCTTGCTATCATAAGTCTTCTTATCGTTGCACTCCTCGTGGCCGTGGCGCTTCTGGCACCATTCATCGCCAACGAACGTCCAATCCTCATGCGTCATGATGGCGACTGGTCGATGCCTATATTCGACAAGGCTTCGCTGACGCTATCTGAATTGGATGTGATCAAGGATAGCGGCATGGGAGATCTCTGGTTTTTGAATCCCCCTATACCATTTGGGCCCACGACCTATGATCTCGATTCAGTTCTGTCACCCCCATCGGAGAAGCACCTCTTGGGTACGGATGGCGATGGAAGGGATATAGCCGCGCAGCTCATCTGGGGTGCAAGGATTTCACTGTCGGTCGGCGTCGTGGCCGTAGGAATTGCAGCGATGATA
>CAYWIG010000348.1:0-2752 GCA_964458295.1 uncultured Myxococcales bacterium | reverse complement strand
GAGAGGATTGACCTAAATGCCGATGCTTCACCGTTGCACAAGGGGTTGACGTACTCGATCAATCTCGCTTTGGCCAAAGATAAGATGAGGAGCAGTGCGTCGCTTTCCGGTAAACTCCTGAAGCATAAACTTGATGTTACCCTAATGACTGACGTCCGAAACCCCGCTCCCCTTGTGGATGATTTTACTCTCAACAGTTGCAAATTGACTTTTGAGCATGGGGGGATTTTGAAAAAGAGGGCGAGTCTGTCATTGAAATGTCCGATGACGTTAGATCTTAAACCCGTAAAACTGCCGGAGGAGGTTCAGGACGTCTATGAGTATAAGGATATCATAGATCTTGAGATAACCTCGAAGATGGATCTTCCATATCCGATCGATCTCGATGACGTGGTAAACGGCGTTCTGAATGTGAAGATCATTCCAACGAGGAGCAAACTCGTGAAGACGTCAGGCTCATTGAGGCTCGATCTTGCAGGTATCCCATCCAAGTTTCCGAAGGATTGGAAGGTCAACTCGAAGACCGATATCGATTTCCAAATAGAAAAGTTTTCAAAACTCGCCTACGCCCTCAAGGACTCGGAATTCGGCGTCCCGGCTCCACTCTGCGCTATGGATGGTAAGATCGAGATGTCTATCGAAGGGGAATTTTCGATGGAGAGGGGTATCGCAAACGTTCCTGTAAAGTTGAAGACGGAGCTGAAATCGAAGGAGCAGAGGCTTTTCATCGATGGCACCGGGACGGCGGAGGTGAAGCTATCCGGAAGTTCGCCTGAGAGTGCGGATATTGAGGCGGAGCTCATTCTTCACAATATAATTGTACAACTTCCGGATTTAACTCCTATAGGCATACCTACGTTGTTACCAGATTCACGGATTGCCCTGAAGGATGAGGATATGGAAAAGTTCGAGAAAAGGAAAACTCCATTTCCCCTGACGTATGAATTCAAGGTGAAGACGGATGATGGTAAGCCGCTGAAGCTGCTATCGAATCTGGCCAAAGGGCCCATCCCGATATCGCTTGATGTCGATATGGATGAGAAGGACATTAAAGGGATGATCACCGTCGAAGGTTTTTCAGTCGAGCTCTTTAGGAGAACGGCGAAGATCGAAAAATCGACGATGGAGCTACGAAAACCGGTAGGTCTATCGGAGGTTAATGTAAGGGTACGGGTAGATTACACCGACTACATCATCTATATCGACGTGAAGGGGCCGGTTGAGAAACCCGTCGTAGTTCTATCATCCGATCCGCCGCTTTCACATGAGGATATCATCTCTACGCTGATCTACGGCGAACCTTTCGATCAACTCGATGAGAGTGAGACGGATTCCGTAAGCGGTATGAATCAGGCATTTTCAAATAAAGCCCTGTCGCTTGCATCGATGTATATACTTGCTTCGACGCCTATCGAGAAGATCGGGTACGATCCGGATACGAATATGGTTTCTGCGAAGTTCAAGATAGGTAAGAGCACCTCGCTCACCTTCGGGGCGAACACGAGAAAAGAGGGATCGGTCGGAATAAGGAGGCGAATCGGTAAGGGATGGATCATCAATACGCAGATGGATACTCCGACGAGCGCGTCGGTTCCTGGCGCCTCGGCATTCATCGAGTGGCATAAGCGTCATTAATATCAAACCGTTACCAACCCCTGGGGTTGGTAATGGTTTCAATGTTTGGATGTCCGGAAAACCGGCGATCCGGGACAGAAGCTATGCCCCTGTCCCGGACCCCCTGATCTCCGGATGTGCGGATTTCCTTGCGTCACCTACACATATTTGCAGCCGATTCAACCTGCCTGCTTTCGAAGAGATATGGATGGTCGTATGAGACCTCATCCTTGCAGTCGAAGTATCTCACTGCGAGTTGGTACAGTGACTTAGCGAATCGATCGTAGCAGGACCTCTTGGCCGTTCCCTTATTGCCAAGCACGTTATCAATAAACTGATCCGGATTGTCGAGATATCTCTTATGACAATCGATCGTTCGTGAGTTAAACTTCTCACCGCAGCGTCTATCCAACGCCAGACTGGCAAGAAAATCCGATTCCGAAAGCATCGGTAGTTCGGGATTGATTGAATCTGCCTTGTATAGGTTCGCTGTACTAGTTATATAGTTTGCTATTGTGTTGGACATGATAGTCCTCCTTTTTGTTATTAAAATTAATAAAATAAATACACTAATGGAAATACACGTATGCATGGCTGGGCTAGGCCAGCCACCATGTGGAGGACGTTCTGTAGAGATAATTATTTAGATTTGATGCGGTCGTAATACTTCTGAAGTGGAGAGGTGCCGTATTTGACCTCTTTGGCGCCGCGGCTGACAGTTGCGGTGGAAACGGAGAGGATGTCGCTGATGCAGCGCTGAGTCTCACCGCTGAGCAGCATCGCGACGATCTGCCAGCGCTTCGAGAGCTCATCATATTCTGCAGGTGTGAGTAAAACATCCAGCACTTCCTCCGCCTCCTTCGTGCTTTTAAGTGAGGCGATCAATTTATTGAACTGTTTTTTCCAGTCGGCTTTCATATGTTTTAGTCTACTAATACACTAAGTCGCAGCTGTCAAGATTAAAAAACTAAAAAAATCCACCTGCCGGAACAACTTCATCTGACAGGTGGATTTATAAATCTTACAGGGAAAAAGCCATTAACTCTTCAACATATACTGCATCTTCTGGCTGAAGAAGAAAGAATCGAGGTCGAGCTCGGTGGCGACTGCCGCGAGCGTTTCGAAGCGCGGCGCCGCA
>CAYWIG010000347.1:0-2759 GCA_964458295.1 uncultured Myxococcales bacterium | reverse complement strand
GATCCTGGATTCTCTATCCTCAGGATCCCTGAAATAGTTGTGTCTGTAAACCATAGGGAATGGCTTTCCCCTTTCGACCTCGACCATATGTTTTGCTGCAAGAAGGGCTGGAAAGGTTATCGGATTTTCGAAGGGGTTGGCCATCTGGCTCGCCAGTAGAACATTCAATCCGGACTCCAATATCCAATGTGATATAGCCTCCGCGGATTCCTGAACCGCCAGGTCGTATCTCTGCTGAAGCACATCCGGAGGAACATCTGAATCGGGATCAAAGATGTGTCTCGTTATCTCCTCGTAATGCGTGGCCCTGTCGACTGATGGCATATCCTTTCTGTGCGTTCTTTTTGGAATTGGAAATTGTGGATGAAAGTAACCGCTCGCAACGAAAATTTCTGCACCCCTCTCGTAGAGATCCTCATTGAGTTTCTTTAGAAGGTTGTAGGCCTCCTGGGATGCACCTCCAGGTCCAATGCCACCTCGAATGATACCAATGTTGAAAGGAACTTCCGATCTGTCGTCGTCGGAACCGTTTTTGGCATCCATATCGTAGAGTGTTCTGTAGCCGGAAACCTCTGACGAATAATGTGTCGCGGTAGGATGTTGAATGCGCTCAAGATGTTCACGCGCGTCTTTGATTCCCTTTTTCGCTAGACCACGAATTCCGTCGAGCGCCATTCTCGATGGATTCGGCAAGCGAAAATCTTCGCCGATGCTTTCCCCGGCCCCCCTTATAGAGCGGTCGTAGGGTTTATCATCGAGAAGTCTCCGGGCGTCGATGACGAGCGTTTCACCTTCGATTCGTACCGGTATTCGAAAGAGATCGCCGGTTCTTGCAACCATCGCCAGATGATTAAAATTGTAGTCATCCGGCATCACATCCAACCTGTAACGAAGCCGTGAGGCGAAGACCCTCTGCTCCCTGGAACTTTCAAGCGGGGGGTGTACGGCGATACTCTTGATGCCGCATGCGTCATCTAAGGTATTCAATAGCGTCAAAAGTTTGTTCTCCCAGTCGGCAGGCCAGAGCGATGGTGGAAGTTTATGTAATCCCAGCGCGGCCTTGATCCCCCGTTGAAGATATTGAGGCCCCAGCGCGCGAAGGGTCTTTAAATAGAGGAGCGATGTAGGCCAGAGCGCATCACCGTCGTTGTAGGCCCAATCCCTCCTGACGAGGCTTATCTCCGCGTGCAAAGGTCTGAAGGGGTTGGCATCCGCAAGGAGAGCTAGCGCTGTGTCGGTCGCCTTCGTTACATCGTTGCTAGGATCCTCTTCCAGACCCAAAAATGGAAGAGGCACATCTTCGTCCCAGTACATGTCTACTGGAGATTCGTTTGAAGGGTGAGCGTTTAGGGTATCTATTCCTAATAGATGGACGAGACTTTCATTGCCGATCCAGAGCGCCGGCTCATCGATGATCCTTCCAATATCAAAAGTTTGAGGATCATCGACCTTGTAGAAACGATCTCCGATCCTTACAATGATATCCGATCTTGGATAGCGCATGACCTTCAGGGCCTCTATGGTGAGATATTTTCCATCCCGGGTATCGATCGCCCATACTTGATCTTTGAGATATAATTTTCCGAGTCTCGATTGATGTGCCCTGATATCATCGAATATCTTTCCTGATAGTTCCCTTGAGAGGTCTGGATCGGGCATAAATCGAATCTCATGCCCAACGAGTACAGGTAGAGGTTTGAACTGCGTTGGCGCGCTGACCATCACCGTCTGCGTTGGTGCGGTCATCCGCATAGCGACAGCCGTCGTCTCCAACGCGCCCGGTTGGGCCGTCAGAATTGAGGGAAGATCGGCAGGTGTTGCGAGGATCATCCCCCTCTGTATCGGGGTGAAGCTATTCAATTGTAGGCCCCTAAATAGTGCTGTTGATAGCAAGTATAACTAGTCCATATGTCGTATAATATCAAGGTCGAGTTAGGGTGATATCTTCTATCCCCTTGATATTATTTAGATATTTCGATGCTTTTATTGTGTAATCCAACGTGATAATGTGGCCCGAAAAAAGGGGGGAATCATGAAGAAGATCTGTTCAGTACTGCTCATCGTATGTCTGTTTTCGTTCATCGGATGTGAGAAGAAGAAGAAGGCGGTGAAAAAACATCACGGTCCGACGATTCCGGCCTTTTCACTTAAGGATCCGGATGGTGTCACCTATTCGAGCAAGTCGCTTGTGAAGCATGGTATGGTGCTCGTGGTCACAGCTCCTACGATGAAACAGTCGGGTGCACAGAAGGGATGGGATAAGCTTCTTGAAGAGACGATGCCGAAGGGCGGGGCGAAGTTGGTTTTCTTGGAGGATATGCAACCGATCCCATTTAAGCGTATGGCGAAGAGTGAGATGAAGAAGGATTACAAGGAGGGTGGTCCTACGGTCCTTCTGATCGACGAAACTGGCAAGGTTCGCGAGGAGCTTGGAATTGGTAAGAATACTACGGCGGTCCTCGCATACAACAAGGATGGCGAGTTGGTCCATACGACCAAGTCCGGACCGAGCGAGGCAGAAGCTAAGGTGTTATGGAGTAAGGTTAAGTAAGATTCGATACACCACATCAACCCCAGGGGTTTGGAAATTGGGTTGCGTGTTTTAACCCCTGGGGTTGATGTTATTTTTTGCCCACACCAATCTCCCCTGATCCCTTCAGCGCCAACTTAACGAATATCGGTCCAATCAGTTCATGTACAACCGTAGCGCCTATTACGGTATTTATGATGAGACTCGCGATATCCTTGTAGGCAGGTTC
>CAYWIG010000346.1:0-2782 GCA_964458295.1 uncultured Myxococcales bacterium | reverse complement strand
TCAACCCGATGCGGAAAATCCTCTGGACCCGGATATGCCCCCTGGTCGTGAAGAGGGCATCGCACTGGTTGTGGCAGAAAAACTAAGGGAAATGGGTCTCGAAGTCGAGATGCCGGCCGGGTCCGAGGGCCGCCCCAATGTGGTTGGTGTACTGAAGGGGACCGAGGGAAAACCTTCTCTGATTCTCAATGATCATCTGGACACCTATCCAGCAGGGGACCCCAAGGAGTGGGATAAGACCGGATTTGATCCATATAACCCAACGGTTGAGGGGAGACGTCTATACGGACGGGGAACCTCCGACACCCGGGGGAACATGGCCTGCCAGTTGATCGCTCTCAAGGCCCTGCTGAAAATGGGTGTCAGATTCAAGGGGGATCTCATATGCGCCTATACCGTTGACGAAGAGAAGAACGGTTTTGCCGGATCCAGGTTCCTGTTGGAAGAGAAGGGTCTGACAGCCGACTATGAAATTACGGTGGAACCCACCAGTTGGACAAAGGGCGACGAGAAAGGAATCTGGATTGCCATAGCCCACTCCGGCCACTGTATCGTTGAGGTGGAAACCACGGGAACCAAGTCTCATATCTGGCGGCCCGATGTGGGGGTCAACGCCATTTCCAAAATGACAAAGCTTGTATCAGCCCTTGAAAAAATGGAGTTCACACACGAACCACCAAAAACATATGGCCCGACAAAACCGATGGTCTGTTTTGTGAGAATCGGCGGAGGAAAGCCCGGAGAAACCCAGTTCTCATGCGACAGGTGCAGGGCAAGGATCGCCGTAATAGGCATCGTTCCGGGTATGACAAGGGAGTCGGTGCTGGCGGACATCAACGGGGTGATTGATAGACTTAAAGCCCAAGACGAGGAATTTGAGGCTATCGCAGAGATCATGAGGGGAACACTGGTTTTCATCCCGGGCACTGAAGAGGTCCCGGAAGATGCCCTTCATCTCCAGGCCTTAATCCAATCTTACCAGGACGTGACTGGAGAGACGCCCGAACTCGTGAGGAAACATGCCTTCTGCGATACCATTCAATTCTCTTTGCACGGTATCCCGGCCCTGACATTCGGCCCCGGGGAGGACGGCTGGCCGCCGATCAACGAGTTCGTTGATCTGGATAAAGTACTTATCGCGACAAAAACTTATGCGTTGGCGATTCCAAAGATATTGGGGCTTGAGTCATCATAGGGTCGACAACCACACTGTTTGGGTAGTCTCTCAATTTCTTGGTTGACGCAATGGAGATCGTGCAGTGTCATGGCGTATTAACGGCATGTGAGTAGTCCGGGCACAACTCAACCTTGGGGGAAAATATCGACTCCATCACTTTTACCAGGCAGGTTGGAAGCTGGGGGGACTATATCGCCGTGGAGGTGGCAAAGGCACTGAATTTGCGATATGTCGATCGTGAAATCATAAGCACCGCCTCTGAAAAGGCAGGCGTACCGGAAACAACCCTTGAAAAATTTGAGGACCGAAAAGGTCTGATTGAACGGATCAGGGATGCCTTGTCAAAGGTGCCTCGTGTCCCGCTGATTCCGAGTCAGGCCATACGTCTCGGCCAATACTATCAGCACTATGACGTGGGGGGCAAGAAAGAAGAATTCCAGTCGCTGATCAGGGATGGGCTCTCTGATATTGAGGCGACCAGACATGTGATGTCCACAAGACTCCCCGAATCTGACTACCTTGACCTGATCAGATCCGTAGTTATTGATTTTGCTCGCACGGGCAATGTTGTCTTGGCCGGAAGTGGAAGCCGGGCAATATTGAAGGATTGGCCCCAGGTGATGCATGTGTTGATCACTGCGCCTACGGAAAACCGAATTAGCGCGATTATGGAGCAGGAGAAAGTCGATGGGAGGGTCGCAGAAAGGCGTGTGAAAGAAAGCGACGAGGCCCGTTTGTCTTATATGCAACGCCATTACCAGATAGACCTGTTCGATGCCAGCCTGTACGATCTGGCCATCAATACGGGCCGGTTTTCTCAAGACCTTGCCGTAGAAGTGATCGTGAAATCATTCAAGAGTATTCCATAACAGGGGCTTTTCTTACAACCCTCTACAGGGGAATGATGGGTTCAGTGGTTCAGGGTTGGATAACCGTGAACCCAGTCTGCATTCCATAGTGTAGGCCTGAACCGTTGACTGGTGAGCTCCGACCTGCAGCGCCTGTGTGGCGGCGCGGCGAATGGGATAATCCATGAGAATGGAATGGGTTGGATCGATAATATATAACGAAAAAGGTACAACTGAAGAAGTAAAAATATTGAAAGGAAATGCCTTATGAGCGGAGTCGTCAAAAACGTGATTCTTGGAAACAGATATTTTGATTCTTTGAAACTGATGAGGGTATCCGGTCAGGCCGCGGGCGTGGAGGGCGTGGATAAGATATCGGTTATCATGGCAACAGAACTGAACAAACAGATCCTTATAGAGACCGGACTGGCAGCCGAGGAACTGGAGGGAGCAAAACCCGATGACCTGGTGGTTGCGGTGTCACTGAAGGGTGCGGAGTTCCTGGATTCTGTGTTGGAATTTGTTAACAACGAATTGGAGAAAACGGCACAGGCGAGAGGGGTCGGCCAGATGATGCCAAAGACTTTCGAATCCGCAGTCTCCATGCTGCCGGGAGCTAATCTTGCTTTGATCTCCGTCCCTGGAAATTATGCCAAAAGGGAGGCGCAAAGAGCCCTTGAACATGGACTTCACGTCCTCCTTTTTAGTGATAATGTCACGGTTGAAGAGGAACTGGAGCTTAAGACCCTGGCCAAAT
>CAYWIG010000345.1:0-2810 GCA_964458295.1 uncultured Myxococcales bacterium | reverse complement strand
TCAACGGATAGCGAGTCACGCTAAATGCCAGCGTCGAATCGTTATAATCAACACCATAGATGGCATCGTCGCCGGCATAAAATCCACCGACGCCTGCCACGGCGTCCTCATCCACATTGAACAGTGTTTCGGTGATGTTGCCCGTCGTCGTGCTGTGCTTTCTTATGACATATCTAGCGTTAGCTACAGTGTCATTGTAGATGGAGATTAAGGAATCTCCGACGCCGAAAAGTTCGCCGTTGTTGTCACTCGCTCCGCTAGCGAGCAGCGTCGATTCACCCGCACAGGGAATCGCCTGAGTTACAAGATTGCTGCTGGTATTCCTGTAGAAAATTGCATCACCCACGACGGCGGGATGACCGCTTGAACCGGATTGGTTGATGTTCGAACAGACGGTGGTGGAGGATCCGGTATCGGCATCAATCTCCTTGATATCGACCGTCGCTGTGCTGTCATCATAGTCAGGGCATAGCCTCGCTCTGTACAGGTTGGTCCCGGTGGTTGTTATCGGATATACGCTACTTTTACAGCCGAAGCTTTCATACATCGCCTCGTCGAAGCTCCAATATTCTGCAAGGCTTGGGATGTAGCGAAGTGTATATACGACACCGGATTCCCATGAGACAGAACCCCCTCCAGGATCGCTACTCGTACTGACCTCCGATTTTGGTAGGAAGAGGGCGTATGCAGCAGCCGGGATGCTCGTTGTCGTGGTGGAATCGCTATCATCGCTATCGTCGTCGTCGCTATCTCCGCCGCCGCCTGAGCTTCCGCCACTTCCACCGCCACAGCCGATAGCCAGTATCATTAGAAAACATATAAAATATATCTTAAATTTGCCCATACATCCCTCCTTTTTAATATTGGTGAAGATATCATGTTTGGAGACCTCTTGTCATCCGTTTATGGGAGTCATAAAAAAACGCCAGCTCATGAAGAGCTGGCGTTCATATCCATGCAAAGATGGATTTTACTTCTTAGGACATTCACATTTTTCACCGCAGCCGCAGTCGTCGCCGCAAGGGCAGTTTGAACAGGCACTGGCTACAGAAAATGTGAAAACAGTACTCAATATGATTAGCATCATCGCTATCGTTTTTTTCATTTTATCCTCCTGATAATGTTGTTTGAATTAAACAGTCGATGTCGCATCAGGCGGCGCCTGAGGAGAATAGGTGAATTTGATTATGTCGATCGCATGATGAGGAATGAAGAAATTTTCGTCCAACAATGTAAGGTGTGAGAAAATTAGTTTTTTGGAAAATAGGTTAGGGCGGTAGGGTAGTTCAAGAAGGATCGGCCTGCTTTGTGGTTTTGTGAAATTCAGTGCGAACGGCAAAAATGATTTATTGATAGAACAGTTGGAGCAGCACTTCTCACCCTTGCACCTATCCTTATTATTGCGTTCATGACAATCCGTATGCGCAGCGATATTTTCATCATGTGCATTCGTGTGGCAGTTGCACATAAACTCCAACGCGCCAATATTGAAAATAGCCGCGCACAGAAGAATCGCTATAAAGGCCTTTCGCATCCTATCTCCTCAATTCTTTTCCCATTCTAACAGAACCAATTCGTCAGTTATAGTTAATAATTATTAAAATACTTATGTATTACTTTAAACTTCATCTAACACATTGATATTATTGCGTATATCAACGTGACCCACATTCATCAATAGTGATACATATCCCTCGAGGGACGGCAGCCCTCGAACCAGTGTCCGGTGTGTTTTGGATTCACTTCGGGAATTGCTGGGTCATAAATCCTAATGGAGAATTGATGCGCCGTCGGATAGAGCTCGTAACCTGTCATGGCATTGACTATCGTTGGTATCAGAACCGTCTGATCAAATTTTAAATCTCTAGCCATCGCATCGGCACCAGGTGTCAAGCCATCGATGAAAACGTTTTCTCTCTTCGAGTTGAACATATCCCCTCCCTCCTCGAAGGCGACGGCGAAACGTTCACCAGACATCCAGAAGACGGCGACTACCCTGTGTGAGCCCGTGCTAAAAGAGTTGGGTCCTGGGCAGAGGGTGAGCGATTCGATGAACGCATCCGGTGATAGCTCAGACTGGGGGTTTGTCATGCTCCTCATTCCAGAGTCGAGCATTCGTTCTGCAATGTGCGTGGGAGGTTCGACCATGGAGGTGAAGGAATCGAATATTGTTCCGTAGTAGAAGTCGGCCTGGCACTCCATCTTTTCTTTGAACTCCTTCAATTTACAAAAATCTGGGGAGTCGACCTTGTCCTTATGGATGTCTTCTGGATGCTCATCGGGACGAATTTGGTTTAGCGGCAATCCATGGCGAGAGAAATAGACCATGTGCGCGACGTCGGTCTGATTTTCGTCAGGCCTCAGTCCGCCCAAAAACGTGCGCCTTATGTTCCAACTACACATAGATATTCGCCTTTAGGCTAAATGCCCCCACATATAGATTATCGGCATTTTTCGGGAAAAGTTGTGGGGTGATTGGAGGGATCTAACTAGCTGTAACTACTTAATATATTCGATTTCACCCAAATAAGACTGTCTTATTTGGGTGTGACTTTGATGAGGTCTAATTTTTCAGATCTGGACAGCCCCTTTATCTCAGCCTCTCGCCTTGAAGCGGTCGATCGTTTTCGCTTCTTTTCGCTGTAGATGAGTTTTACGGGAAGTCTGGATCTCGTATATTTGGATGCCGTCCCGTTGTTGTGCGCAATCAATCTCTTATCGATGTCGTTGGTGATTCCCGTGTAGAGGGTGTCGTCGAAACATTTTAGTATGTAAACGCACCAAGAATTATTCATGATAAAGTTGTTCGT
>CAYWIG010000344.1:0-2824 GCA_964458295.1 uncultured Myxococcales bacterium | reverse complement strand
AAGCGCCCGAAAAAATCGCCGAACTCTCCTCTAATATCTTCGTTCGCTCTCACGGTGTCTTTATAAGCGACGTCAATGAGGACGGAAAGACCGACTTTCATGTACAAACGGGTCCTTATAAAACAGGGGGACGAATAAAAGCAAAATCAGCCTTATTCGTATCGGCAATTTCTAGGTAGAGTCTAACCCAAATTCCACGAAATAAAAAAGGCTGGTTTTCCGTTGGGCCAACTTAGTTGCTCGGCCTAAACATGCCAACATTTGTTTGCTGGAAGAGGAGTTTTAGGGACAGTTACCCTCGCTACTTTGAAAATTAACGGTAATTGCCTCTATGGATGTGGGGCCCTCCTCATTAGGTAGACCATATACATTCCAAGCTAGGACAATTCGTATACAACGGTTTACGGTTGGCCAATTTCCTGCAGTTATACCATCCTCCAATGCAATTATTACGCTTCCTACATCAGCTTCGGTGAATTGATTTGTGCAGGAGGTCTGTACAGGGCAAAGGTCGTCTCCAACCTGCCTTGTATCCGGCCATTCAACTGCACCATCAAGGGTATAATATACACTATCAAAATTGGTTTGCTCTGTGTATAGTGCGACGCCTGATGTGAAAGCAAAGTTATCGGATGTCAATGTGTTGAGAGTAACAATATCTTCATCAGCTACGCCTGAATCCCAGGCAAGTGAATTTCCTGAATAACTGCTGCTGTCGTCAAGTCCACACCGTTCATAGTAGCTTTCAGTGTAGGGAATACATTCAGAGAATCCATCATCTAAAGCCAGTTCACACACACATAATGCGCTTGTCTCACTCGATGCTTCTATGGAATCGCTGAATGAAAATGTGTCGCCGTCAACCGGTTGTTCATCTGATCCACCCCAGTTGCATTCGCCAGAAAAGGTTTCACTGCACTCCGCGGATGTAGTTCCCGATGCAGTTGTAATTACTATCGTATCACCTTCGAAGGTTGTTCCGTCGGCGTGCATGATGACATTATCACCATCCGCCTTCAAAAATAGTTTTGAGATGTCGGCCGATGCCGATTCTCCCTCGAGTCGCACGGTGTGGATTGTGCTAGGTGCAAGGTCACTTGTAGGATCGAGCGTGCATTCGGTATCCGTTCCACAGGTGACGGTTGCTGCTAATGCGTCCTCTGAGTCACAGATGTCCTCTTCGGATGAAGCGTCACCAACTACTATACAAAACGTATCAGTTGTGACGGTATTGGTCACCACCGCCTTATCGAACGTGTAGGTAAACGAACTATTCGTTGCGATATCGGTCGCACCGTCCGCACCTTCAAGGGCTACTGGAATATCGGTGGGAGTGTTTGGACTGGCTCCTCCACAGCCTGGGATGAATGCAATGATGATGCACAAAAAAAGCAGTTGTTTTGTTGTCATCACATACCTCCTCATCAACAGTCTAGCTGAAGCAAAAAATGTGCCTTGATTTGAAGGGTGACATGGCTATCTAAGTACTTGATATTTAATAGTGATATTTTTCTAGGTGGGTATTTTTTGCACGGATTATTGTCATCTTTTTGACAGTCGATGGCATATAGGGACGAACAAAAAAGGGGCGAATAAAAAAACGCCCCTGTAGAAGGGGCGTTTTAAATGATCATCTTAGGGTTCTCTATTACGAAAAGGAACCCGTGAACGACGTGGTGCAGGTTCCGCTATCTCCGCTGTCGCTCCACTCTACGCTGACCGTTACGCTGAAGGTGTCAGATCCAGAAGATGTGAAGTCGGTCGATGTGCATGGAACCGTGCCAGTCTCCGTATAACTGCCGACCGTCGCAGAGATTGTAGCTCCCCAGTAGAAGGTATCTCCAGATATGGCTCCGTCGATACCGCTGATGGAAACAGTTGTGCCATCATCATCCACGCACGTTCCGGAGATCGAAACATCCGTTCCTGAGACAGAAAACGTAAGATCACAGCTTATCCAATCGGGAGGATACGAGCAGGTGCTGCTGGTTTCGGTAAGTGTGAGTGTCCATGATCCATCAAGATCTACGGTTGGATCCGTTCGGTCATCTGAATCCGGTGCGCACGAGAGATCCGAGCTGCCGCTGCTACCGCTACCGCTGCTTCCACATCCCATCATGAAGACCAAACAGAGTACTACTAGAATATAACGCATATCTCCTCCCCCTTATGGTTTTAGTTATCAAATGATTATTAAGGCTAACATAACAACAGCGAGCTATTAAGCGGATAAGAGATTTGCATGCTGGTCCTGCTCTGATGGCAATAACACATGAAAAACATTGATCTTCTTGATCTCTTTGGTTAGGTTCCTGCAGCTGTATGCCCGGGTGGCGGAACTGGCAGACGCAAGGGACTTAAAATCCCTCGGGGAGAGATCCCTGTACCGGTTCGATTCCGGTCCTGGGCACAAAGTTTTTTGCAGTAGGAATGGGTGAAGCATGTCTCAATTCGATAAAACAAAATTCAACCAATTCATCATCCAGAACAAGGTCGTAGGCTTCTTCGAAAAAGAGGTGACGTTGAAGTCGGGTCGTACGTCTCATTGGTACGTCAACTGGCGTACGGTGGGAGCCGATGCATATCTTCTCGATGAACTTGCCGATTATCTAATTGCATTCACGAAGGATCTGAAAATCGAAGTAGATGCCTTCTATGGCGTCCCTGAAGGGGCGACGAAGTTGGGTGTGCTTGCTACCTACAAATGGACCAAGGCGAAGGATGACTTTGCACCTGGAAGGTACAGCATCCCTATGGGTAGGGCGAAGCCGAAGGAGCATGGTGTAGCTAAGGATAGATTCTTCGTAGGTGCACCTGAGGGTAA
>CAYWIG010000343.1:0-2832 GCA_964458295.1 uncultured Myxococcales bacterium | reverse complement strand
GTTGGTGGGGGTGGTGCGTTCTCGTTTACGATCGTAGCTCTACCCTCCTCATTCCACTTCACGATTCCTTCATCCATATTGTATGCCTCTTCAAAACCGAGATACCTCATAAGCCCAAGCGTACGTCCGCTGCGGTTTCCAGTCCGGCAATAGATTAAATAGATATTCGTAGGATCCAGTTGCGAAATCTTATCTAAAAAATCCTCGGCATAGTAATCTATGAGTATAGCACCTTCGATGTGTTCCGCATCGAACTCTTCGGGCGTTCTCACATCAAGCAGGACCGTTTTAGGATTGTTTTGAAGTTCATCCATAAGATGTTCGAAACATCCAGTGCTCACATCGTAATACCAACTCTCACCATCTTCTCGAACCTCACCACACGGACAGATCGCGAATGATGTTTGGCTGATTAAAAGGAAACACAGAACGAACAGAACCGACGTGATCTTCTTCATGGTACTCTCCTTGTACTTCGACTCAAAAATTCTGACGAGCATTCAAAATCCTTTGAATTTGTTCGCTCAGCACTGGTGCTGAGCAAATTCGTACACGTCGAAATAGGAGTGTCGAAGCACTAGCCATTCATCCCGGCTGTCCGAAAACTGCCATTTTGTCATCCCCGTGAAAACGGGGATCCAGTATTTTCAACAACTTCTGGATTCCTGCTTTCGCAGGAATGACATTTTCGGACAGCCGGGACTACGTGAGCTTCTCCATTCAGCACCTCTTTTTCGGCAGATCGACAGAAAAGTTGCGTGGAATCCAAACATCCAACACACTGATATTAATTACACAATCGGAAGATTTGACACTGATAGAAATCAGGAATATTATACGAATCACTTCATCTATCGAAACGTACAATCAGTCGGAAGGGGGGCTCGGCCGGTGATACAACTCGGCTCAATTCAGAACCTCCTATCCCCTGCAACTTTAGCACACAGCAACGGTTCAATACCCAGAGCGCTAGCCTATCGTGTAGGGGGAAGATGTGCCGAATTGGCCCTAAGCGGCACCGCCCATTCTGTTGAAACGACTGCGAAGATGTATGCCAGAGCAGGTCTTTTACTTACAAACCTCGTAAGCGGTGTCCGGGAGGTGCGCGTCGAAAAGATGTCGAGTGAGAGGGATGTAGGTGTACCGCCATTTTATTTGACGAAACGCGATCATTTCATCACGAGTTTGGATGGAGAGGCCGACCTTCTCCTAAGTGAACTTTCATATGACCGAGCGAATGGAACTGACAATGGAACGGGCATCGTAAGGAGTGATGACTACCCCGCAATATTCTATTCGCACGGAATGTTTACGAACGCGAATTTCGGACTCTTTCCGATCGACGGTCGAGGACCAATTCCAAATATCGACACGATAAGAACGTTCTTGGGATTTCTCGCATTCTTAGGCTTTCGGGTTTTTTATCTCCACATGCGAAACTGCGTTCACATCCAGAATAGATACGTCAGAAATAAGAGCGCCTATGTGACCGATCCAAATCGAAGGCCGGACCTCCAAGGCGTTCCATACACGATCCCCCCCGGCACGACGTTCGACGTTATAAAGAGACATGACATCGGAAGCGCGCTCGCACATATCGTCGGGACGCATGGTTTCGAACGAATAGTTGCCATCGCGCACAGCCTCGGCGGTGATATGCTATACGACTATATCGGACGTGACTTACCCTTTGCTGAAAATATCGTAGGCTTCGCGCCACTCTGTAGTCCCTTACGATGGAAGTTCGACGATGAAAGGCTCATCAGAATTCTCATCATGATCAGTAAGAACGCTGAGGCGATCAATAACTTCCTAGAGGAGGTCGGAAGCGACAAAAGGACCAATCCCTTGGGGTTTCTCGCTGAAAGATTGAGGCTTGGATCTGAAATTCTGGCCGGCTTTTCACCAGCTACGGGATTTATATATGAGGTCGGCACCCATCTGCCATGGATTCGCAATGCGCTGAAGACTTTGAGGTACACCGACGACAATTCTGAAAACGTGACCGCGAAGACGATCGGAAAGTTTATCAGGAAATGCTTGGAACCGATGCCACCCCTGATGATCAAACACTTCATGAGGCTTGTTAGATCCGACACCGGAATTCTAACGACCCACGATGGAAGAACGGTTAGAGACGTATTTCCCAATATCCAAATTCCGGTCATGGCCGTCGCCGGGGATAAGGATGGCCTTGCCCATCCGGAGAGAAATATCGTTCCTGATTTTTGGAGGATAGGATCGGAAAATAAACGACTTCATGTCGTCGGGGGTGGTGATCACTTCACGACTATAGCCGGAAGAAAGGCACCCAAGGCGACATGGTTCGAAATCACTAGGTGGATGCACGAGATGGGATTTTATCCGGATTACGATCCAGTAACACTTGAAGCGGTGTATGAGAAGTATATAGCTTAGGGAAAAATGTCTATCGGTTAGGGTGACGAAGCCCGTTTCGGTTAAGTTAGGTGGTCACGTTACCGTAACCGCTAAACGATACGGGCATCGTAACCGTTACCCCCCACCTAACTTCTTTTGCATTCCATCATAATTGACGTTAGTCTCCGAAAACATCCAATCCCAGGGGTTAAGACATGCAACCCAACTTCCAAACCCCTGGGATTGGATGATTGAGGAACACATGCTGGAATCGCTGATCACAACATTTTCCGAACACATACTGATCGCAAGCTTCATCGGTGCATTCCTTGGTGGAACAAGCGTTACGCTATTTCTTGCGGTCTTAGCTGGTCAGGGTCAGCTGCCACTACCAGAACTCGCAATAGGTGCAGGCTTAGGAAACTTATGCTCCGATATCGTATGGTTCTTCAT
>CAYWIG010000342.1:0-2848 GCA_964458295.1 uncultured Myxococcales bacterium | reverse complement strand
GATCGAGGCGATAGCTGCCGACAAGCAGGTCGCCGTCATCACCGCACCGAATGGCATACCGGCTGCTTTTAGGATATTTGGATTAACGAATACGATGTAGGCCATCGTTAAGAACGTTGTGAAGCCAGCAAGGAGCTCAGTCTTTAGTGAGGTGTTGTTTTCTCGGAGAGCAAAGATGTTGGCTGTCCATCTTTTCATGATTCCCCCGTACGAATTAAGAATTAAGAGTTGAGAATTAAGAATTGAAATTAAGAATTAAGAATTTTTGTTCTTTTAATTCTTCACTCTTAATTAAACTCTTAATTCTTAATTATCCTGAAATTTGCCTTGCCACAGAATCGCTGGCCTTAACAGAATCTACGGGTTGTTCACTGTCGCATGTTGCCAAATCTGGATCGAAGCAGGCTCTGCAGCGGGCCTCATAATGTTCCTTTGCACCGACCAGCACCTGCGCTGTCTCTTCGGTAAGGCGCTGCGTCTTTGTGGCTAATCCGCCGCATACCATGCAGATGGCCTTGAGCTTTAAAACAGATTCCGCGATCGCCATGAGCTCTGGAATGGGGCCGAATGGATTTCCAAGGTAATCCTGATCGAGGCCAGCGACGATCACGCGGCGACCTCTGTTTGCCAGCTTCTGACAGATTTCAACGATTTCAGAATCGAAGAATTGGGCCTCATCGACGCCGATTACGTGTGTGTGCTCTCTGATCTTCTCCAAGATTTCTGCAGATGATGTGACGGGGGTGCAGAGGAACTTCTGATCATCATGGGATACGATATGTTCTTCGCTATACCTATTATCGGTGACGGGCTTGAAGATCTGAACCCTCTGTTTTGCTATTAATGATAGCCTGAGCCTCCTGATCAACTCTTCAGTCTTTCCTGAAAACATCGGACCGCATACAACCTCGATCCATCCCGAATGACGACCTTGATTTATGAACATATCCACTCCCCTTAAGTGTTAATGTAGCTAATTCATAGGTTAGCCAGCCGCGCATAACAAGTATTTTTTTGAATATGGATAATATTGATAAAATATAGTAAATTTCCGGCTTCAAGAGGGGGCAATATGGGAAGACTAATTTGTCTATTAATGGGGTTTTTTCTCGCTGTAAGCTGCAGTGGCGGTGCATCTCCTAGCACGCCATCAAGTATACCGATAGCTATCGAAGGGATTGAGGGTGCTACAGATGTCGCGGTAGATAGTTCCTTCATCTATGAGTTTGATAAGGCTGTCGAGACATCAACTGTCACGGAGAGCAGCTTCTTTATAGTCCAAACGCCAACGTCTGGCAGTGCATCCGTTGTGAAGGCGGATCTGGATGCCAGCGTATGTATTGCCGGCGCCAGGCTTCCAGCCTCCATCGAAGTCGATAGTGAATCCGCAATTCTAGATCCCACGAATGATCTATCGGCAGGGACAGGATATACGATCTGTCTAACTGGTGAGATTATATTTGCCGATGGCAGCGCATTTACGCCGGTTCAGTTCAGTTTCACCACAGCTGGGGCAAATTCCAATTTATCGGTGACGAGCTTCAGTAAATCATCGAATATTTATATGGCCGATGGCGAAGGATCAGTGAATCTAATATTTACATTCGACGGTGATGCGAGCGCCCTCTCTCCATCCGTACGTGTTAATGAAGGTTCTGAGGATTATTCAGATGTGAGCTGCGCATTTCAAAGTGGATCGACGACTATATACCAGTGTGATGTTGGAGCGGTAGCTGGATGTTCAAGATTTGTAGATTATTCAGCATATCTCACGGGTACTGGGATTAATTCATATAGGATTTCATTTAATTCGGCTGACTATGAAGGGGATACGTCCGACTCATATTCTGAGACCGCCGCCGCGGCGTGTTGGGATATGGAGATGGTTAGCGATAACACTCACTCGGTGACGCCTCAAATACCGGATGACGAAAGTGGGCTTTGGGTATCCATTACAGGTGGTTTTGTTGGTAGTGATGCTGTGTCGTTCTCTTTAGTGAGGGACATCGGTGAACTTACCGACTTCGCCTATTCAGCATATTATCAAACCGTCAATCCCGTTGCGTACTCTTCGCTCTCCGGTGATCTGTCGCAGATTGGCCATTGTATTTCGGACTCCGGTGACTTCGATGGTATATGTCCGACTTTGGAGACGCGTAATGAGGCTGGAGAGCAGATCGATGGATGGTCGATAGAGGCAACCGTCGGTGGCACTGATGAACCCATGGTTCCCAAAAACAGTGGCAGCTTCTCGTCTATCTCATCTGGATATTATTCGCCGATGTATATCTGCATGGTCAGTAAGGATAATATCGTGACCACATATATAAGCAGCGATGGAGAGACCTATACTCAGGCTACAGTGGATAATATGGAATGCGCAGTCGGAAATGCGGGATGCAACGTATCCGATGTTATTAACTATGACAGCAGTTCCTTCTCAGAGATTTTTACATTGGTTATGGAGAACAGCGCTGAGGGTGAAGTGATGACGGCAACTCTTGGCTATCTCAGATTCAACGTTACGGATATAGAGGGTTCAGCATCAGATTGTCCAGATTTTTGAGTTCGGAGTCATTGTAAAAAACCCCAGGGATTAAAGCTCGGACGCAGCTTTCGAAACCCCTGGGATTGAGAAATCCAGAGTTAGGAGTTGAGAGTTCAGGGATTAAAATAGGGGGGAGTATGAAAAGGATAATAGGCCTATTGGTAGGCGTTTTACTGGTAACCGGTTGTAGCGGCTCATCGCCGAATACTCCATCGAGTATTCCAATCAGCATCGAGGATTTAGATGGGGCGACCGATGTGGCTGTGGATAGCTCATTTATCTATGAATTTGGGAAGGCGG
>CAYWIG010000341.1:0-2861 GCA_964458295.1 uncultured Myxococcales bacterium | reverse complement strand
GCGCCTCAGGAACTTTCATCTTTCTCTTCTTCTTTCCCGAAGGGAATATGTTTGAAAACATATCGCGAAGGTTGGAGTTCATCTCGTCGATGCTTCCTGCCGCTACAACCTCTACAGCAGGGAAGGCCTGTCTGGGTTGCGATTGGATCTCAACCTTTCGATCATCCAGCTTTCCTTCGCGCAAAAGCTTTCTTAGACGATCCCTCGTCTCAGTTGCCTGTTGTTCCTGTTTTGCCTCCGCCTGCTCTATCTCCTCAACTGAGGGAAGGTCCGCAGCAACTTCATCCACCTCCTCCTCCAAAGGCGTGGAACCTGGAAGCAGAAGATCCAAGAGCCTCTCCTCCGCCATCTCCTGTGCACGAACTCGAACCTTGTGGGACTCCTCCTCACGAACCATCTTTATTGCAACTTCAGTAAGTTCGCGAATCATCGATTCGACATCCTTGCCTACATATCCGACCTCTGTAAATTTAGATGCTTCTACTTTGATAAACGGTGCCTGAGCGAGCTTTGCGAGTCTCCTTGCGATCTCCGTCTTTCCGACGCCCGTCGGCCCCATCATTATGATGTTCTTCGGAACGATCTCATCACGCAGCTCATCCCCAACCTGCCTGCGACGCCATCTATTCCTGAGTGCGATAGAAACAGACTTTTTGGCTTTATTCTGTCCTATGATGAACCTATCCAATTCCGATACGATTTCACGCGGTGTAAAGTTTTTTTCATCCATTTTTTATAACTCCGTAATCTTCGACCATCGATCATGGTCCTATTTTAAAGTTTCAACCTGAATATTATCATTCGTATATATGCATATTTCAGATGTAATTCTCATTCCTTCCTTCACAATCTCCTCAGCACTTAGTTTCGAATGCTGCAGAAGTGCCCTAGCTGCTGCCAATGCATAAGGTCCACCGGAACCGATAGCTGTAACATCATCGTCGGGTTCCAAAACATCGCCTGTGCCCGAAATCGTAAAGGTCTTCTCTTGATCTGCGACTATCATCATCGCCTCCAATTTTCTCAAGATTCGATCTGTGCGCCAATCCTTCGCAAGCTCGACCGCTGCACGCGTAAGATTGCCACGATATTCATCCAATTTTGCCTCAAATCTTTCAAATAGCGTGAATGCGTCGGCACTGGAACCCGCAAATCCCGCCACAACCTTACCGTCGAGCATGGTCCTTATCTTGCGCGCCCCTCTCTTCATAACGGTATTGCCAAAGCTCACCTGTCCGTCCCCACCGATGGCGATACCTCCATCCCTTCTAACACAAAGAATCGTAGTCGATTTAAACATAGTGCCTCCTGGGTAAATAGCAGCCTTCCTTAGTAAAATGCCCTGGAAAAATCAATTAGATAACTCGCATCTGATATCGATCAGGCGGGAGCCTTCTTAATTAGGCAGTCAATATGGGGCCAATTCCACAATAGTCAATAACGATCAGGTCTCCTATGTTTTTTTACTGGAATGACCAAACTAAAACCCCCGAGGTTAGTTAATCCCCGGGGGTTTATTAAGCGTCCAACGCTTTTTTTCTTCATGCCTTCGGATGAGACTTATCGTAGGTCTCCATCAGTCCCTCAACGCTCACATGCGTATATTTCTGCGTCGTAGAAAGGCTCGCATGTCCTAGCAGCTCCTGAATGCCTCTCATATCGGCACCGGAACCCAACAGATGTGTCGCAAATGTATGTCTGAGAATATGCGGAGTAACCTTTTTCTGGAGTCCACAGACCTTTATGTATTTGTTGAGCATTCTTTCGATAGAACGCGCAGTCAATCTTCCGCCACGCCTATTTACGAAGAGGGCCTCTTGTTTTGCACTATCTGGTGTCAGTGCAGGTCTCAGTTCAACATAAGAACGAATTGACTTGGAGGCCTTCTCACCCATCGGAACTATACGCTCCTTGCGTCCCTTACCCAGAACCCTGACGGTCTTCTCATCGAGATCGACATTATCGAGATTCAGTTCGACGAGCTCACCGACACGAATGCCGGATGCATACAGAAGTTCTATGATCGCTTTATCCCTGGAACCCAAGGCCTCATCGCCACATGGTGCATCAAGAAGGGCAAAGACCTCATCCACTGTAAGAAACTTGGGAACTTTCTTTGGTACCTTCGGAGTCGCTACCTCCTTGGCAGGATTGTAATTGACCACACCCTTCCTCAAACAATACTGAAAGAAAGTCCTCAGAGATGCCAACTTTCTAGCCATCGACGACGGCGAGTGGTCCTTGACCATCCTACCGAGATAGTCCCTCACCACGTTGGCATCGACCTTAGTCAGATAAGATGCATCCTTGTCCATCACCCCTGGAAAACGTACACCCATAAAGGTGAAAAACTGGGTTAAATCAACCATGTAGTTCTTATGCGTATGCGGCGACACGCCCTTTTCGTGCAGTAGATATGTCTCGAACTTTCGTATGAGTTGTCTCATATTTACCCCTCCCCCAAGGTTAAAGGGATTTTACCCGACGAACTGATAAAATCAACATCTTTGTCGCATAATCATCACTATCGACAGATGGCATTCTGCGGCCTTTGACGAACAATTCATTTGAATATTTTTATTTAATGATTACTGGCAGTTACGAGCCTGGACGTATCTTAGAAATCTTTGAAATGTGGTCCCGAGGAGTGACAGCGTTAAAAAAATATAAAATATTTTTGACGAATTCGGCAGCGATCGCACGTCATCCGTCAAAAGTGTACATGCTCCACCATCCTGAGCCCCAGCAAAATGACCGCTTCTTCCCCCGCCTGCCCCCTCATCGGGACTTTCCGCCGGCGATCCACCACCCCCTCCACCACCGGTACCCACTTCGTCTGGACAAACCTTCGTCTTGGGATC
>CAYWIG010000340.1:0-2866 GCA_964458295.1 uncultured Myxococcales bacterium | reverse complement strand
CTATCATCAGGCCACCTGAAAGGACCTGCGCTAATGAAATACCAATGATCTGGTTGAAGCCAACCGTGTCGAGATGTCTCCACAGTACAATAAATTCACCATGGGCATCCTTGATCGGGAGAAGGACCGTCAACAGAGCAACTGTTAAGATGAATCCGAGCGGCAGGCGCCAGTTGACATATCCCTTAAATATCAGGAAGAGACCTCCGACGATCAATACGAGCGCCGACATCTCCCCCATCGATCCCGCAACACGACCGAGAAAGAGTTCCATCAGTGAGTAACTCTTGAAGAATGCGAGAGGCGAAGCCTTAAGCACCGCAAGGGGTGTGGCCTTCGTAATCGCATCGACGGTCACGTTTCCTGCAAACGGAGTTCCTAGAATTGGCCATTTCGTCATCACGATGTTGCTTGAATATGCTGCTAGTAAGAATGCGCGTCCGGCCAGCGCTGGATTCCATATATTACTACCCAATCCACCGAAGGCATGTTTCGCGATACCAATCGCAAAGGCGCTTCCAATCGCCGGGATATATAGAGGAACGTTGGGAGGAAGCGTAAAGGCGAGCAGAAGGCCTGTGACAACTGCTGAACCATCGCTGATCGCTATTGGAATCCCTCTGAATTTCTGGACAGCCGCTTCAACGATAACGGCTGTTATAATAGATACCAGCGCAACCGCTACCGCATATAATCCGAAATTAAGGGCGGCGACGAAGAAGGCCGGAACGAGTGCGATCACCACGCTCCACATGATTCGCGGAACAGAATCCGTCGTGCCGACGTGCGGTGAGGGGCCTACAATTAGTTTATTTTCGAATAGCGCATCTGCCATAATAGTTCCCAATTAATCTTTTTTCTTTTGCTGTTCCGCCTTCCAAGCCTGATATTCCGCCTTCGCCTGCTTTACATAGTGAACGAGCGTACGGTGTGACGGACATGCGAACGTGCACGTTCCACACTCGACGCAATCAAGCACGTGAAGGTGTTCATATTTTTCAACCTGTCCAGCTTCGATGGCTGCAACCATCTCGGCCGCCATTCCACGAAGAGGACAGACATCGACACATTTTCCACATCGTATACATGGACCAGGCATATAATTCGGAACCTTCGTTAGAGCCAGGATACCGCTCGTCCCCTTGGTCACCGGCAGCTCCGGCGTTGGGATGGCGATTCCCATCATCGGCCCACCCATAATCAATTTCTTTGTTTTGGGATTTACGCCTTGCCGCTGCAACAAATCAGCCACTGGTGTCCCTATCGGAACGATTAAATTAGCAGGCTTCTTAATCCCCCCGCCGGTGATCGTAAGCGCCCTTTCAATGAGTGGTTTTGATTCAACCACGGCTTCATAGATCGCATATGCTGTACCCACATTCTGAACCACCACGCCGACATCGAGCGGCAACTTACCAGGCGGAACCTCGCGATCAATAAGAGCTTCTATAAGTTGTTTCTCAGCACCCTGTGGATATTTTACCTTGAGGAGTTCAGCACTGATACCGTCATCTGCCCAACACGCATCGCGCATCTTCTCAAAAGCGTCCGGTTTGTTCGCTTCAACACCGATTATCGCACGCTTCACACCGAGCACCTTCATAATGATACGAAGGCCCTCAACAATTCCCTTGGTGCGTTCCATCATGAGGCGATAATCGCATGTAAGAAAGGGTTCACACTCAATTCCATTTAGAATGAGTGTATCTATCGGTCGATCCTCAGGAGGAGAGAGCTTCACATGAGTTGGAAATGCGGCGCCTCCCATTCCGACGATACCCGCGTCCTTTATCATCGACTTGATTTTATCCGCCCCCAAATCCTTCCACTCACGTGTTTTTTTATCCCCTTCAGACCAGCTATCCTGACCATCCGATTCGAGGATGATGTGATCGCAGGTCTTACCGAGCAGCGTTTCACGAGGTTCAACGGCAATAATCTTTCCGGAAGTAGACGCGTGAATCGGAACCGATACGAAGCCGTTCGCCTCAGCAATCACCTGACCCTTCAGGACTTCATCGCCAGCGTTTACAACAGACTTTGCAGGTGCACCTATATGCTGAGAGACCGGAAAGATTAACTGCTCAGGTAGTTCGATCTTCTCCAGTTTCGCATCCTTCGAAAGATGCTTCATCTCAGGGGGATGTATGCCACCGTGTTTAAATGTCTTCATAAATATAAAAGGTTAAGGTTGAGGTTAAGGTTGAGATTGTTCACTCTCCTCAGTCTTATCCTTAGCCTCAACCTCAATCTTAGCCTCAGCCTTGGGCTTCTTAATTGGCCACAGTCCAATCTCTTTTCTCTCCGCGCGCAAGTTCACGATAGTACCCGTTGGACATTCCTTCGCACAGATACCGCAGGATACACATTTCTCGTAATCGAATATGGCTAAATTGTTCTCGACGTGTACCGCATCGAACTTGCATGAATTCTCACATTTTTTACATGCTATACAACCGACCTTGCAGAATTTGCGAACGAACTTCCCGAGTTCGTGATTTTTACAGCAAACGTGAACGAGCTTTCCAACTGGTTGAAGGTCGAAGAGTCCCTTCGGACATGCATGAACGCACTTACCGCAGCTCTTGCACTTCGCCTCATCGACTACTGGAAGGTCATCCCTCATATGAAGTGCGTCGAACGGACAGACCTTGCAGCAATCGCCAAAACCGATACAGCCCTCGAGACAGCTCTTCGGGCCACCGTGAATCAGTGCTGCCGCTGCACAGGTCTTGACACCCTGATATTCATATCTATCGGAGACGTCCCTGCCCTGGCATCGGAGGATAGCTACATCCTTCTCCACCTCTTTCGCCTCGACGCCCATGATATCGGCCACAAGGTGCGCTACCGAATCACCGCCTGG
>CAYWIG010000339.1:0-2882 GCA_964458295.1 uncultured Myxococcales bacterium | reverse complement strand
TTATACCGGACAGTCTCCATCCGGAGTACCGCGAAGTTCTCGCAGCAACGCTCGGTGATGATGATCTGATTACCGTTCCTTCAAAAAATGGCTGTCTTGATAAGGGTCGCACTGAGGAGCTCCTCGGTGATAATATCGCGGCAGTTCTTGTTCAATATCCCAACTTCTTCGGCATCGTTGAGGACATGAAGGATCTTGCGAAATCAACTCACGATGCTGGCGCACTCTTGATATCCGTAACGCCGGAACCGCTCTCACTCGGAATATTGAATCCGCCAGGTAGCTGGGGAGCTGACATAGCCGTAGGTGAGGGATTATCCTTTGGGCTGCCGGTTAGTTTCGGGGGCCCGACGCTCGGCATATTCACAGCCGATGAGAAGTTCGTACGACAGATGCCGGGACGAATCTGTGGAAGGACCGTCGATGCTGATGGCAAAAACAGCTATACGCTAACCCTCTCCACACGCGAACAACATATTCGCAGAGAGAGAGCGACATCGAACATCTGTTCGAACCAAGCCCTCTGTGCAACGACAGCCGCCATATACCTGGCATCGCTCGGTAAAGGGGGCATTCGAGAACTATCGTTGAGAAACGTTTCGATTGCATCCTATGCAAAGAAGTCGCTCGGTTCGATAGGCGGCGTCACCCTCCCCTTTAAAGCTGCGACATTCAACGAATTCGTCATCCAAGTCGACAAGCCAGCTTCGGATGTAATTCGAGCGCTCGAGAATGAACTCATCTTCGGCGGCGTTGATCTAGGAAGATGGTATGAGGATATGAGCGATTGCATATTGGTATGTTGTACCGAGCTGAACTCGAAGAAAGAGATTGGTGTGTATGTAGAGGCATTGCGGAGCATATTATGAAATTCCAAATAACAAGCACCAAATTTCAAATAAATTCCAATTACCAAAATTCCAAAGGCAGGGCATCAATTTGATTATTCGGTAATTGGAATTTGGGATTTATTTGTAATTTGGAATTTGAGATTTGAAATTTAATATGGATGAAAAATCACACATAGCTGATGGTCACGGAACTGAAGGTCTCCTCTTCGAGGAATCCACGCTCTTTGAGCAGAGCGTCCCGGATCGCAAAGGCGTTCGCTTCGGCAAGATTGAACTTCCTGAAGTAGATCCAACAAAGGAGTTCGGCGCACTAGTCAGGGACGAGGCTCCCAAATTGCCGGAGCTGGCGGAGGTCGATGTCGTCCGCCATTATACGAGACTCTCGATTCAAAACTACAGCAAGGATCTGGGCTTCTACCCGCTTGGCTCATGTACGATGAAGCATAATCCACGAATCGCCAACAAGGCTGCGGCGATGCCTGGGTTCGCCGATACACATCCCTACCAACCTGTCGATTCGGTCCAGGGTAATCTCGAACTGTGTTACGAACTGGAGAGAATGCTCGCACAGATCAGTGGGATGGATTCAGTAACCCTCTGGCCAGCCGCGGGAAGCCACGGCGAGCTCACAGGTATGCTCATGATCCGTGCCTATCACACATCGAAGGGCAATCCGCGGAGCAAGGTCCTGATTCCCGATTCGGCGCATGGCACAAATCCGGCATCCGCGGCGATCTGTCATTATAAAGTACAAACCGTGAAGTCCGGACCTGATGGCCTCCTCGATCCAGCCGCTGTGGATGAGGCAATGGATGACGAGGTCGCTGCGATCATGATCACCAATCCCAATACGCTCGGTATCTTCGAGGAGAATTTCAAGAAGGTTTCGGATATCGTTCATGCCAAGGGTGGCCTCGTATATCTCGACGGTGCAAACCTGAATGCCCTGATGGGTTACGTTAAGCCGGGCGAGATAGGCACCGATGTCATGCACTTCAATCTCCATAAGACATTCGGCACGCCGCACGGAGGTGGTGGCCCCGGTTCCGGACCTGTCGGCGTCGTGGAGGAACTCTCTCCCTTCCTTCCCCTTCCAAGGATCAATAAGAATGGGGAGGAATATGAGATCTCATATAACTCGGACACATCTATCGGACGGATCAACACGTTCTTCGGAAACTTCGCAGTCCTCGTCCGAGCATATACCTATATCAAGGAGTTGGGCGCTAGGGGCCTCAAAGAGGTTACCGAGATGGCCGTCTTAAACGCAAATTATGTGCAAGCGCGCTTAAAGGGGGCATACAACCTACCCTATGACAAGCCGGTTCTCCACGAATGCGTCTTTAACGATAAGGTTCAGAATGAGTTCGGCGTTAAGACGATCGATATAGCAAAGCGCCTGATGGACTACGGCTTCCATCCACCGACCGTCTACTTTCCCCTCATCGTAAGCGGTGCGATCATGATCGAACCTACTGAGACCGAGTGCAAAGCCATCCTCGATGATTTTTGCGATGCGATGATTTCGATCGCCGAGGAATGTAAAGGGAATCCCGATGTCGTCAAGAGCGCCCCCCATCACCCGTTTCGCAGGCGTATCGATGAGGTAAGGGCTGCTAAGGAGATGTGCCTCAAGGATTAGGCTCAGAACTTTGACGCCGGAATAATATTACAAAACATAAAAGAACGTCGGTACCGCAAACCGAAATCATAAATCCGCAATGATCTGATTGCACGAGTCAATATTTAAGATTTCCCTCCTCCATACCGACGCGCTTCATCTGCTCAATGAGGGGATGTGTTTTTAGGCCCTCCAACTTCATAAATCTATCTATATTCCGAACGTACACGAATCCGTCCGCACCTGCATAGACGAGTCTCCATTTAGGATCCTCCCACAAATACCTGTGCATATTACGACGCCTCCAGGCGCTGAGACCACTCATCAATATGTAATCAAATTCATGCCTTCGATCCAGAGAGCTGGCCCCACTTTTTAGGACAGAAAAAGGGTCTGTCATAAGTGGTGCC
>CAYWIG010000338.1:0-2887 GCA_964458295.1 uncultured Myxococcales bacterium | reverse complement strand
ATAACCCTTGGCCTTGCTAAGTTTATAATAACCTATTAATATACATAAGAATTATGAAACTCAACCGCGTTCTCATTATATTTAAAAATTTACACGATGTCATCAAAACTACCCCCGATGGCGAGGGTGCCCCATCCGACCATGAGGGGACGCTCACACAGATACAGGACGATTTGGATGAGCTAGGCGTTCCCAATCGAGTGATCGACCGTGACCATCTGAAGAAGGGATTTAAGGGTGATCTCTTGATAACCCTCGGTGGAGACGGAACCTTCCTGGCCGCATCCCACATCGCAGGCGATATACCGGTTTTGGGCGTAAACTCGATGCCTGGGCATTCAGTTGGCTACTTTTGTGCCTCGAATGCATCGAATTTCAAAGATGCAATATTGGATATTCTAAAAGGAAGGTTGAAGTTAAGGAAGCTACCTCGAATGGAGATATCGATCGACGGCAAGACACTGCCTTTTCTGGCGCTCAACGACATTCTCTTCGGAAGATCCTCACCCGCCGAGATGGCGAGGTATAAACTCAAGATCGGAAAACGAAGCGAAGACCAGAAGAGTTCCGGCGTCTGGATTTCGACTGGAGCCGGTTCTACTGGAGGAATTCTATCATCCGGTGGTAAACCGATGAACATCGAATCCAAATCCCTTCAATATAGAGTCAGGGAACCCTATGCGCATCAGGCAAAAAAATACAAGATGCTCCATGGAACGATAACGGCTGGAAACACGGTCGAAATCGTCCCCGAAAGGGATGCAGTCGTCTACATCGATGGTCCAAACGTCGTCTATCCCGTTAGGGAGGGACAGACTCTAAGCTCAAAGATCTCCAACAAACTTCTCAAGGTATTTATCTGAAATGGTTACTTCATGACCTGATAGTTTCTTCGTCCGAATCAGTCGGGGCGAGCTTGCGTGGAATTCTTTCGATAGGTTCAACAGATGGAACCTCCGCATCGGCCGATTTTGTAGCGCCGAGTTCCTTAAGCTTCCTAGCGCCCGGTATCACCCTGCTCTCCCATGAACCGACCGCTTTGTTGAATGAATCGATCGCACGATCGAGGCCGGATCCTACGCGTGAAAAATGATCCGAGAATGTGACGAACCGATCGAAGAGATCCTTACCCGCTTCGGAGATTCGTTGCGAATTCTCGGCGAGCTGCTCGTGTTGCCATCCCATCGCAACAACACGTAGCAGCGCGATTAAAGTTGTTGGGGTGGACAGAACTACCTTGCTCTTCATTCCATCCTCGATGAGGTCACGATCCTGTTCGAGCGCTGCTGAGAAAAATGACTCGCCAGGGAGAAATAGCACGACGAAGTCGGGCGCATTATCGAACTGTGCCCAGTATGATTTCTGCCCAAGTTTTCTCATATGTTCCCTAACCGCCTGGGCGTGCGCAGTAAGATTTGATCCCCGAGAAGTTTCATCCGTCGACTCAAGGGCACTCATATATGCATTCAGAGGGGCCTTCGCATCGACGACGACCGTCCTGCCGCCTGGAAGTCTGACGATTAAATCCGGACGGAGTTTTCCGTTATCGCCGTCGATCGTCGTCTGCTGTTCGAAGTCGCAGTACTGTGACATTCCCGCCACCTCGACGACGCGTTGAAGGGTTATCTCACCCCATTTTCCACGCGCCGCTGGATTTTTGAGGGCTGTGGTCAGGCTGCTCGTCTCGCTTGCAAGCCTCGCCTGTCCATCCTGAAGGGTTCTAAGAAGTCCCTTCAATCCTCCATAGGCCTCCTCACGCTTGTTCTCGATGCTCTTTATCGCATGATCATAACGCTCCAGGGCCTCCTTAAGGGGCCTGATATGCTCGGATATTTTCGGTTCGGCCTGCTTTAGAAACTCGTCGCGACTCTCTTTCAGGATCTCCGATGAAAGTCCGCGGAACGTGTTTTCGAGATTGCGAATGTTCTCCTTCTCCCTTTCCAAGGCTTCCTTGAGATCGGTCAGGCGCGCTTCTGCCACCTGCCTCTCTGCATCCCAGTTTTTGGATTTAAGGAGATAAAAAACGACGCCGCAGGCCAGGCCTGCCGCCAAACTCAGTACAACTGTAATGATAAAGCCCATGTCCTGGAATGTAGGACAATGGGCTTATGAAAAGCAATGTGTTTTTATATTAAGATGTGAAACCTCAAACGGCCCACCCATTCACTAACACCTCAATAGCTGCCACAGCTTGTGCACCGGAATTTACAGTAATTATCTGATTATCAAACTTTACCTTCGTACCAGCTGGCAATTTACCGAATAACGTTTCTAATTGGCTCTTTGCACCGGTATCAGCGAGTAATGCCTGAATACGAGCTTTCCTTCCCGTTTTAGGATTCATTAGTACGGTAGTACCATCAGTATCTAAACTCAAAGTAAAATTATCTTTATATTCAGGCTTGCTATTCCACTCCCTGTCAAAATCTGCATGGCCCGTTGTGGTAGTTGTAGTCGTTCCCGTGGTCAGATCGATATCAAACTTACTATTCAAATAACTTATCAGTGCGGCTGCGTCTTTGCCCTTGGCACCAGGATTCACACCACCCTTAATTTCAGGTTTAAATTCACCTCTCCTTGGTATTGTCACTGCCTCAAATGGTATAACCTCGCCCGTTTTATCAGCATCGGTGGTATACCATTTTTCATCATCTTCATGATAATAGATCGTCTTACCTTCTAAATGCTCATACCCAGGAGGCGCATCCTCTACATCGGCTCCCTTCGTCCCCGATGCACCTGTTACATGTCTCTTGAGCGTAAATGTACCTCCAGGCTTATAGACATGTTCTTTGACGAGTTTTTCGATCTCCGTCGCATCCTTCTCACCGATCTTTCCAGCATACCACTCAGAAAACTTCTTATACCATGAGTCATCCGTAGTTCT
>CAYWIG010000337.1:0-2913 GCA_964458295.1 uncultured Myxococcales bacterium | reverse complement strand
AACCGGGAGGGGTCATGTCAATACCTAGGATTACACAGGAGCAACAGGAGCGTCACTGCAGGCCTATCGAGGATTCGACAAGGCGTGAATTTTGTAACGGCTATGTCGAACAGTGTGTCGAACAGCTGATCACCGACAAGAGGGATCGCGATTCCTCAACCTTCACCTTGCAATCGGAAAGCGGGAAGAGTGCCGAACGTCTCGATTTCGATAGATGCGTCGGTCTGACAGGCTTCTTTTCCGATAACGGTAAACCGAAATCGCGCGTCAGCGAGACAGGAGCGGAGAGTAAACCTACCGATAAAAGGCCAAAACCTAGAAAAACAGCTCGGCTCAGAAAACCGAGAAAGGCAAGGAGAAGGCGCATTCGCTATAGATGCAGGATGGGATTCAAAAAATTGGCCGCGATGACAAAAGCCGAATTGGAGAGATACGGGACTTGGAAGAGTCGGCGTTGTAAGTAACAAAAGGTGTAGTTATCGCGAGGCGATCTAACACACACCAAAATGAGTTAAGATATCAGTTGATAGTTCCAGATTAAGAACTAGTTTCAGTGTTTAGATAATAGAGATTTACTTTCTCAGCTTAATCTCCATTGAATACGATCCTCGAAGCTTCGATTGGACATATTGTTCCAATTCGGCAGGGATCGTTCCATATGCACAGATGAGATCCACCGCCGCGGATACCTCGGCTATCGATGCTAGGGAGATATCGAAAAATCTATTCCTCTCCTTGATCGATCTTCTGCCGTTTCCCTCAGCAAGATTGAGTATGGCACTTGATAAAGCCCTCTTTAGCTGATCCTCAAGATAATACGATCCCCTTGGAAGGTGTCCGATAAGCGTTGGCACCCTTCTTGCGACGTCCATCAACAGCTCATAGCATTTCAACCTCTTGTGATTCATGGCTATCTCCCTGTTTGGTTTTATTTTTTCGTCTCTCACCCGGGTAGGAGACGAAAAAATAAAACCAAACAAAGGAGGTTTTCATGTTCAATCACCAGAGGTTAAAATGCTACGTGCTGGCTCTTGGTGTGGCAAGAAGGGTGCCAACGCTTATCGTTTCGTGGCCAAAGGGTACTGGTTATCTTGAGGATCAGCTAAAAAGGGCAACATCGAGTATAGTGCTCAACATAGCTGAGGGTAATTATAGAACATTCCCAAAGGAGAGGCAGAGATTCTTCTCATATGCTAGGGCATCAGCTGGTGAAGTATCATCAATTCTGGATATCGCGGAGGCTTATGGGTTCGTCGGAGAGGACAGCTACAGAATAATGCAGGACGAGCTTCTTCAGATAGTAAAGATCTTATATAAGCTTAAATAATCTTAATCATAATCCTAATTATCTAATCGTAATATTAATCTTCGTCTTAATCTGACTCGATGACAGATCGGATTACAACTATTTATCTATACCGTCAGATCATATCCTGGTTAGCGCACAAAAGGCGTCATAATTATGTCTATAAATCACCCAAGCGTTCTAGCGACGGTGGTGGCCTGAACTTTCGATGCACCGGATTTTTTAAGGACTCTGGCGCATTCGTTTATGGTCGCACCTGTCGTTACAACATCGTCGATCAGCAGAACGGACCTGCCTTTCAACAGTTTCTCTATTTTATTGGAAATTGCGAATGCGCTCCGCACATTTCGAAGGCGTTCCTTCCTCTCAAGCTCCATTTGGGCTTTGTCATTTCGCACACGTCGCAATGCGCTCACCAACACCCTACTCCCAGTCTGCTCGCCTAACAATTGCGCCAAGAGGGCAGCTTGATTATAACCACGAGATCTGAGTTTCCTCCGATGCATCGGAACCGGAATTATGAGATCGATGTCCCCCAATTTCGAAATCCTCCCCCGGATTGCACCTGAGAAGAACTTCACCTGTTCAAGGCGCTGCTGATATTTGAATGCATGCACAGCCCTTCTCAAATATCCATCATAGGCGAAACATGAAACACATCTATCTATATATTTGACTGGAAGGTGGGGAAGGTCGGCATCCGCTTCCAATATCTGCAACGATACTTTACATGAATCACATGGAACGCCATCCGCTGTTACGAACTGTTCGCAGAGAGGACAGGTTGGCGGGTAAAATAAATTCAGAAGTAATTTACCAACGTATTTCAGAGACACTATTCGATTCCTTCGAACTTCACCTTCTTGGCATCATGCCACAGCTTTTCAAGCTGATAATGCTCCCTGACTTCCTTATAGAATACGTGTGCTACCACATCACCATAATCTATCAAGGCCCAATGTCCGCTCTGCAAGCCCTCTTCGCCAAGCGGCAACCTGCCGGATTCCTTCTTTATATCATAATGAATGGAATCGGCGATAGCCTTGACCTGACGATCGGATGCACCGCTGCATATGATAAAATAATCGGTAAAGCTGGTGAGTTTCTTCAGATCCAACACGATTATATCGAGAGCCTTGTGATCACATGCAATTTGAGCAATCTTTTTAGCTAGGTTACGTGGAGTCATTTTAAAACCCTTTAATTAAGAATTAAGAATGAATAATTAAGAGTTAAGGTACTTATCATTATAAAAAAACAATTCTTAATTCTTAATTCTTAATTCAATTCTTCATTCTTAACTCTTAATTCTTAATTATCAAATAATACTTCCCCAACACCGAACAACAATTCCTCAAGATTATCACGAGTCGCCGCGGATAAACAAATTACTTTGTTTGCGCTATCTCTTTTCAATTCTTCAATTATCTCTTCCGACTTTGCCTTTGCCTCCGGAATATCCATCTTAGTCAGCACGACGATCTCCGGTCGATCCGCTAGATGTTCGCCGTAGGATTCAAGTTCATTTCGTATAGCCTTGTAACTGGATATCGGATCCGGATTAGCGGGATCTATCGGGTCGATCAGATGCAATATGACGCGAGTTC
>CAYWIG010000336.1:0-2916 GCA_964458295.1 uncultured Myxococcales bacterium | reverse complement strand
GAGGCCGATGCCAAGACACCTTACTTGATAATCGACAGATCGAACTCGGCGCTGGCAGACGATAGTCAATTTGAGATCACGGGTGCAGCAAAGGCCCCCATCGATCTCGATGAGTTCATGATAAATGAGGAAAGCGAATCCGGACCGAACGACATGATTCCCTATTCCGGCAACGAGATGGAACCATACGAAGAGGATTTTGAGATTCCGAAGCTCAAGAAAGGTGAGTATGTTTGGAACCTCATCAAACATTTCAAATATCCCAAAATGGTCGTAATCATCGCTTCCCTCCTGGCAACATTCTTATTCATGAAGAGGGGTACGGAGCTGAAGGAAAAGGAAATTATCGATAACACGCCAGCGGAAATTATGATCACCACTGAACCTCCCGACTCATCGATTGTTTTCAACAACAAACCGATCGGACGAGGCTCCCCCATCACCATGCGGGACATCAAACCTAGCACTGATCACACTTTAGTGGTGCAGAAGGAAGGCTTCTTTGCACACGAACAGCATCTTGAGTTGAAGCCGGGTGAATTTTTGAGCCTATCCATAGCTCTAAAACCAAAGCCTCCGGTGACTTCGTCCATCGAACTCACAACCACACCCGAAGGTGCGATCGTCTTTTTAGACAATAAGGAAACGGCTTATCGCACACCGACCACCATCAAGGATATAGATCCAAAACGACCACACGAGATAGGCCTCTTCATCAGAGGGCATCGTTTCTGGAATAAAAAAATCAATCTCAAGCCCGGGGAGACGAAATCATTTGAAATTCAGATGGTCAAAGACTTTGCCACGTTACATGTCGAATCGGATCCCACAGGGGCCCTGGTCATGCTAGATGGAGTTCCCATAGGTCAGACGCCTGCCACCAGGGAAAAACTTGAACCGGACAAGGTTTATAAGGTAGAAGTATGGGTTCAGGGATATGAGGCTTCCAAAAAGGAGTTCAAATCGGTCGCCGGAGTAAGAAAGGAACTCAGATTCGTGTTGAAGAAGATGCCCACCCCAGCTGAGCTCGAGGCGAAGGCGCGGGAGGAGAGAAGAAAGGCTTTGAATAAAGAGGGGAATGATGGCCGATAAAAAGAAAAACGAGAAGGACCCGCTCGTCCAGAGCGATGAGTTATCCGAACGCACCGTAGTGACATCCTTGGAGAAGGTGAGCTTTCCCAAGGATGAACGCGCGTATATCCTCTTCATCTCAGGCCCGTTGATCGGAAAGATGTATCTTCTGGAGGAATCTACGACGATCATGGGCAGAGCCCCGGACGTCGATATCTCCATCAGTGATTCGAGAATCTCCAGAAAACATCTATGCATTCACCTCGAAACCGGAAAGGCGATCATCGAGGATTTGGGTTCCACCAACGGTACCTTCGTAAACGGTGAGAGGGTGACGCGTCGGATATTGGACAACGGTGATAAGATTCATATATCGAGCGATACCTTCTTCAAGTTCGCCGTTGGTGATGCCGCCGAAAGGATGTTTCAGGAGGAGATGCATCAGATGGCGAACTACGACGCCGTGACGGGTATTCTCAACAAACATGCCTTCGCGAGACGTCTGAAGGAGGAGTTCAGTTACGCGAAGAGGAGGGATCACCCTCTCTCGCTCATGATGATCGACATAGATTTCTTCAAGAAGGTCAACGACACCTATGGTCACATGGCCGGCGACTACGTCCTAAATGGAGTAGCACAGAGGATCCAGGCGAGCCTTCGTGATGAGGATATCACGGCGAGGTACGGTGGCGAGGAGTTTGCGATCATCCTTCGAAATACCGATGCGAAGAACACTATGATGCTGGCCGAACGAATGCGCCAGCTCGTTGAAGAAAAACCATTTCAGTTCGAGGATCAATCCATACCGGTGACGATCAGCATCGGAATCGCAACGCTACAGGGTGATAATTTCGCATCTGCCAAAAATCTCGTCTCCCATGCCGATGAATGTCTCTATAAGTCCAAGGAAAATGGAAGAAACCGCGTAACGGCATAGATCAGACAATAGACCACAGACTTAAAATAAGTGAATAAGGCTCCAACCCCAGGGGTTAAAGCACGCAACCCAATATCCGAACCCCTGGGGTTGGAGCCTTAAAACGTTGGATGCTTTTTTGTGAGCATTTTTAAATCAATCGATATTTCCGAAGACGATATACGAGGGTTGAGCGCGCAACACCCATCATCCTCGCTGCTTCACTCACATTTCCATTCGCCTTTCGGAGTGATGTGGCAAGCTCCTTGGCACTCTCATCATGGATATTCTCAAGGACTGAACCTGAAATTTTATTTGGATCGATACTTTCAATTTCGGATGCAGTTCTATTGATAGCATCGAGATCGGTAGCGAAGTCGGTTACGGTGAGCTCACCCTCACCCATAATGACAGCGCGTTCAATCATGTTCCTGAGTTCACGAACGTTACCAGGCCATTCATAATCGGAAAGCAGCTTTCTGGCTGTATCATCTATCATCAGGTTTTTACCCGCTTCGATGCTAAACTTTGCTAAAAAATGATCGACCAGCTTGGGTATATCCTCCATCCTCTCACGAAGTGGAGGAACTGTAATTGGAATCACATTCAGTCGATAGAACAGATCCTGACGAAATTTGCCCTCCTGTACCAACCTCTCCAGCGGCTGATGGGTTGCCGCAACCAGCCTCACATCAACCTTCCTCGATTCCACACCGCCTACCCTCTCGAACTCCCTCTCTTGAAGCACGCGAAGCAGTTTCACCTGAACTGATTCAGGTAGATCACCAACCTCATCCAGAAAAAGAGTTCCACCGTCAGCGAGCTCAAAACGGCCCTTCTTTGCGGCGAGCGCTCCTGTAAATGCACCCTTCTCATGACCAAAAAGTTCACTTTCCAAGACTCCAGGGGAGAGTGCAGCACAGTTTGGC
>CAYWIG010000335.1:0-2938 GCA_964458295.1 uncultured Myxococcales bacterium | reverse complement strand
TGTCTTCGTCATATATGCCTCCTTTGTAGTTATGTTCGAGGGAACCTATCACGGAAAAGCAAGATGTAAACTCTATAATTTCCCGACAACTCCGTCTTTTTTTGACCCAAACAAGACGGTCTTGTCTGTGGATAAGTTTCCGTAGGGCATCCGGAAAACCGGTGATCTGGGACTAGGATATTCGGCTATCCGGCTACCCGGGACAAAATCTTTTTTGCTTATGTCCCGGATACCCTAATGTTAGGCATCCTGATGCCGCTTATAAATAATTCGAAAACTTGATGTTCCAAAATGGAACATCAAAATGGAATGAAACAGACAAAACACATATCAGATATCTTGATCAGGGCAATCCTGTTTTGGGTAAGGCTCTCTTTGTCATCCCCGAGTGATTTAAGCGGGAATCCAGCTACGAAAAATGCTGGATCCCCGCCTACGCGGGGATGACGTAAAAAAATCCCCGAGTAAGACAAGGCGACTCGCTCGGGGATATCTTTTTTAAACTGCTATAACTTTACTCACTCGCCGTATATTCGCTCGCACCTATATCGATGGAATCGCCGCGTTCGTTGCCGTCGTAGTCGACAGTCGGAATCGTCACGTCGCCGCAACTAGAACCATCAGCACATCCCGCATCGATACATGGTGATGTCGATTGAAGCAGGTAGTCGCTTCCGTCTTGGATGAGGGGGTCGGAGTTAAGGTTGCTTCCGTTTGATGTCGTTTGCGTGGTGAGGGCTGCTTCCATGTTCGCAACGGTATTATATGCATCGATATCATAACTCACACCACTCTGATATACATATGCGAATATATACGATTTGGATTGTGATCCTCCATAGAGATCGTTATTATATACAGCATTATATGCGTTAGAACTCAAACTATATGCGGGTATGTTTACTCTTGCAATAGAAGCCTGATCCGTGGTCACGTTGTCGTTATTTATGACCAAGTTGTTCACGACGTTTGTCGTGCCGGTGCTTGTATTTACAATACCCCCTTTTAATTTTGTGCCGGTGGTGTTTCCGCCGATGTATATTGTATTGTTGATGATGTCAGCGTTTGCAGTTTCCATATTAACTATTGCAACGCAGTCAGCCAGAGCCTGTGCGTGAGTGGAGCGTCCATCTCCTGCATAGACTATGTTGTTTTCTATCGTTACGTCCGCGCTACCCTGGATTGTCATTCCCATACTGCCGTTTCCACCGCTTGAGTCAGGAAATACACCATTTCCTCCATCGATATAATTTCGACTGATCGTAGCGGTAGAATCGGCTATATTCATGCCGTGGGTGTAAGAGGAGGAGTTTTCACCAGCATCAATCGTATTTCCTGTGATGGTTGCGGCCGAATTGGATTTTACTCCTATAACTTCTATTCCATTGGCGTTGGAATAAGATGTGTCGGATGAGCCGCTGATCGTATTGTCTGATATCGTGATCGTTTCAGAACAGCCATCTATGAAGATCGCAATGGTCGGATAGGTTGGGCCAGTGGAAGTTCCTATACTTACAACGTTGTTTGATATCGTTGCACCAGCATCGCACTGGTAAAACAGGATGCTATAAGAGTCTCCTGAATCCGTCGTTCCACCGGAGATTATGTTGTTTGATATGTTAATAACTCCGCCATCCGTTACCGAGATTGTGGCGACATCATCTCCTGTCACTGTTGGCCCCGTAATCGTAAATCCATCCAAAACCGTAGCGCTCGTGAGGCCGCTGCCAGCCTTTACGGTATAGGTTAGGGAACCATCACTATTTATAGTCGTCGTGTTGGTAGAAATGTCTCTTGTCCAACTCGTCGCCTCATAGCCACCGTAAAGGCTCACACCCTCGACCATTGTAACGACCTCTGTATATGTTCCAGCTGCGACATACAGATCTCCGCCGTTTGCATTAGTGATCGCATCGCCGAGTGTCGTGTATGGTGCATCCATCGAGCCATCGCTAGCCTTGCCCACTGTCATTGCCGAGTATGAGGCATTCACGAAGACCTGCGCCTCGACGTCCATCCATATGCGGATGTTGACAGTGGCCGGATCGCTATCCTCGGTTCCATCGTTTACGACGAGTTGGAAGACATATGTGCAGGGTGAATCGCCTGCAGTGAAGGTAGGCTGTGCGGCCGATGCATCGCTCAAAGTAACCATCGTGCTGCCCGATGTTTGTGTCCATGTGTAGGTCAGAGTGTCACCGCTATTTTCATCTGCTGATCCACTGCCATCCAGCGTTACCGGTGCGCCGACGTTTACATCTTGTGTCTCGCCAGCATCCGCTGTCGGTTTGGTGTTGGAACTACTCCCGCCTCCGCATCCGGAAATGACAAGCAAAACAGTTGAGATTAATAGAATACTTGAAATTTTCTTCATCTCCCCCTCCTTTGTTTTGCATATTTATATAATAGATGAGGGGGGGGTGCAAGGGGCTATTTACTTCGTCTTCCTCCAACCCAAACAAGACTGTCTTGTCTGGGGAGAGCATTTTCTTCTAGGACATCATTTAATTGGCACAATCTTTGCTTGATTCTAGTCCGAATAAACGCGCATCAGAATTTCAGGTAGTTATCTAGATGGAACTGCATCATTTTAATGCATCTGGGACAAAACGATGCACTTTAGTCAGGCTGACATGAAAAAAAATGCAATCGGTAATTTAGAAAATACAATTGAGGAACGTATTTTTACCTTGAGGGGTTATCGGGTGATGTTAGATGCGGATTTAGCAGAGCTCTACGATGTGGGCACCAGAGATCTAAATAAGGCGGTTAGTAGAAATCTCGATCGTTTTCCGGTTGATTTTGCCTTCCAACTTACGAAAAAGGAGTTTGAAAACTTGATGTTCCAGAATGGAACATCAAAATGGGGTGGAACTAGGAAGGTAGAGCTGGCCCCACTTTTTAGGACAGAAAAAGGGTCTGTCATAAGTGGTGCCCT
>CAYWIG010000334.1:0-2941 GCA_964458295.1 uncultured Myxococcales bacterium | reverse complement strand
CCTTCCATCTCTTTTCAACATCCCTGTCGTTCAAAATGAGCATCTTTGGATGCCAAATGTTTCCGATAAGGAATCGCCTGGTCCCCTGTGGCTCTTCACCCTCCTTTAGGGCTAGCCTTGAATCCTTCCATTTTAGGCGTACGGCAAAATCAGCCGTGAACGTTTGCTCGATATCATCGATATCGGAGACATCAATTACATATATCCCGATGCTAACCTCTGTTGGCGTGTCCTTCGGATCGGGCCTTTCATTTACATCCACAATATAGGGTAGTGTGGAGAGGTTATCCTCGAATGCATTTGCGGATTTGCAGATGAAGAATGAGATGCATATCGCGACGATTAGAATACAACCATACAGCTTGTGGTAATTGGAATGCCTCATGAGTATTGGCGGAATATATCAAAGGAACCTGAAATTTTCACTCAAATTATATTCTGCGCATATCGTATAACGATTTATTGCTTTTCGAGGGAGACATTATCTATCAGTGAGAAGCCATCTCCCGCTGGCGAGGATTTGCTGAAGAACTGGATGCGCATGAAATGGGCGTCGTGTGGAACTGAAATGCTCTGCACTGTACGTTGCCATGTCGTTGATGGCGGATAGGACGTGGAATTTGGTTGCGAACTGACCTTCTCCATCGAACGATCCAGCATCTCTATATAGAGGCCGGTCGATGGATCGTGTCCGCCGCCCTGTCGGTAAAATGTCAGCAGGTATCGGCTCCCAGGTTCTACCGCTACCAGTTGATTGAGGTTACCTCCCTTGCCTATGTATGCGTTGCTCGAACTTCTGTAAGCTGTATCGGTTCTCCACTCCACATCCCCGTTCGGGCACCAGCCGTATAGACCATCTTGAAATGGAGGTTCCGACCCTTCAGGGGCTGGAAGAAATTGGACATCATCATAGAATACGGTAGCGCCCCACGTCGATCTCATACGAATTTTGACGGCGCTCGCCCCCTCCGGTGCATCGACCAAATATGAACGCTCGTGCCAGCCGTCAGGATTCTGAGAGGGTTTATGCAGGATGGGAAGGCGATGTTCGATCCACCTGTCACCGATCCTCCATTCGAGCTGTACACTTTCAGAAGTGGCAGGTGTTCCGGAGAGGCGATACTAGAAGTGAAGCTGGTATCTCTGCCCTCCCTGGACGCTTACATCATTGGATGCGTAATTTGCACTTGAATGAGGATCTGGAATTCTTACGCATCGCATCCCGCTATGACATTCACCATCCTCCTCTGCGTTATACCAATCGGCTCCATTTAGGACCCAGCCTGTGATTCCGCTGTCGAAATTTCCAAACTTTGGTATATCTGGAAGTCTGTTGAATCCACCGTTTGTAAGTCCCTCAGAATTGATGTTTGAAATATATCTACCGAACCTCTGTCCATCCTTATCCCAACAATAATGACAACACGGAGGAAATCCGGGTGCTAGGTAGCGGGGTCTCTCATGGGCCATCTCGTCGAATATCCTTTTCCTTACGAGCTCAACTCTCTTCCTGATCGCTTTGTCGCTGCCAGCGCTCTGGCTTGCCTGATCGAGCTTTGATTTCAGATAGTCCATCACCTCAGGCGTGCCCATCCTCCTCCAGGAGGTCTCCCTGTCGAGATGGCATTCCCTCTCTTCATCTATACAGCTGGAGACGAGCTCATTCCAGTTTTGCGTATCGCTGAATACATTCTCAATTTTTTGGAAAAACTCCTTCATAGGTTCCGATGACGGTCCATAGAAGAGATTGTAGTATTCATTTAATATATCATCGATGTTGGTGCTGGTATCATCCAAAAGTCGCATCGTCACAAAGATGTTGATATGATCCATTATCGGGTTCGGCCACGCCGAGTTGCTTGAAACATCACCATCCATCTCTATAAATTCACCCTCTACGCCCTGATTTCGAAGATATGTGAGATCCTCCGCAATACGATGAGGCACGATTCCTGGGAATTTGTCTCGCTCACGCCACTGTGGAAACTGATAGTACTCGCGAACGAAGAGCTGGCTTACTCGTGGCTTAAAATTTTGTAACACATTTCTATCATATCCTATTCGAATCGGATCTCCATAGAGCATCAATTGTTTGCAGAGCATAACGGTGATATTTGAGTGAAGATTTATATCCATCGACGGCGGTTCAAACCAACTTCCGTATGCCCATGCGGAGATCCGATCTCCCTTAGGCAGTTGACTCGCAACGTTGTTTATAAAATTCCATATATAGTCGCTTGCGCGGCCGCTGTTGAATGCGTAGCGAAACTCTCCTCCGAATATACTCGATTCACCCTGCACATATGAAGCACCGCATGCCCCCATGTTTACGGTGTCGATTGGGACTACTGAGAAATAATTTCCATTGGCAATAACCCTGTGTCCCGTTTTTTCACCGGTCTGCGAATTTGTATAGATGTCGTCATCCCAAGCACCTGCAAAGTATTTCTTCGCATCATCGGCGACTTGATCGGTGAGGCTTGGTGTACCGCCCGCCTGGTAACAGAGCTGTTCGCCAAACCGTGGTGGCCAGCCGTTGAAGAAGTGCCTATGTTCCTCATCGCCGAAGCGATCATAGTAGGAATACAGGGAGTGGTTCGCCTCAAAGGGGATTCCGCCCAGGCCCTGGCGAAGCCACCACAGGGTAGCATCACGATTTGATACGGAGCCGAATCCCTCAGGATCCAAGATCTGAAGTGGCCAAACCATTCTGTACTTCGCCCAAGGTTTTCGTTTTGTAGAGCATTTGTCGTCGACTATAATCTTGCCCTTTTTGGGAACGATCTCACCGATATCATTTAGCGTGTTACTGCCGGATCCCATCGGTGGCCAATACCATCTAACACCCAGTGAGCACTTCAACATGTGATGAACTGCGCGAAGCGAACCTAAGGGATCAAAATAATCAAAACTCTGCCAAACTCCATCTCTTTGATAGTCA
>CAYWIG010000333.1:0-2959 GCA_964458295.1 uncultured Myxococcales bacterium | reverse complement strand
CACGTGATGGCGAGCAAAGCAAGCCATTTTACGTGGCGCGCCTGGCAGGAATCGAACCTGCGACTTTCTGCTCCGGAGGCAGACGCTCTAATCCTCTGAGCTACAGGCGCGAAATTCAATAATATATTACATTTTCAAAAAAACTATATTATTTGTGGGCGCAGCGGGATTTGCAGCAGCTCCATGAGTAGCGGCAATAAATATTGACGCTGCGATTAGGAGATGCTGTCCCGACAATTGTCGGGGAACCCGCTTGCTCTACAATTACAAAGAGCGATTCTCCCACCACGTGAAGTCCCGATTTGACACGATTTTTTGAAACCCAGTGGGCGTTACAGGATTTGAACCTGTGACTTCTACCGTGTGAAGGTAGCGCTCTCCCGCTGAGCTAAACGCCCAGTCGGTTTCAAAAAATCGTTTGTCAAACCGCGGATCCCGCTGAGTTATGCGCCCACCAAAAGCCAGTTATCGATTCGGGATCCTCGACATGATATATTATTTTTCCTCCGGAAAAACAATGTCATGTCGGGACTGAGCTAAACGCCCAAAATTTCAACGGCGGCGGACCCTAGCTTATAAGCATGTGGATTTCAAGGGGAAATAATAGATCAGCATAACTCCCCTACAATGTGGGCGGATCGGCTTATGGCGATCATCATATTATTTTGTCAAAAAATCGACGGTTGGGGGGTGTTTTTTTACTGATGGCCAAAATAGTCGTATAATACCTCCGATAATACCAATAAAATCCTGCTCTTATGAGGGTAAAGCTTAATCATTTCAGGTACATATATTGCATAAGATATACCTTGGATCTCTATGCTGAGAATAGGGGGAAGTATGAAGAATAAATATTCAAGCATATCTCCTCTGACATTAATTTTAATGGTTTTGTTTGTATCGTGCGGAAGCAGCGGGGGTAATCCACCGGCGAGCATTCCGATAGCACTCGAGGGATTGGACGGAGCCAGCGGTGTGGCGGTGGATAGCTCATTTCTCTATACGTTCGAATTCGAGATCGATGCGTCAACAGTAACTACGAGCACCTATTTCATCGTGCCCACCATAGCTGCCGATCTTAATATTGCAGTGGAGAAATCTGAATACAGTTCCGATGTGTGCGACGTGAACAGGGCCCTTGCTGCAACCGTCAGCTGTGATTCGAACACGGAATGTCTTCTTGACCCAACTGACAATCTGAATGAGGGAACGAGTTATACAGTTTGTCTTACCTCCGAAATATTGAAGGCGACCGGCGAGGCGATTACTCCAGTTGCAATAACATTTACTACAGAGGGAAGCTCCTTCGGTATAGCTGCAGTTTTAGATGGTAAGGGTGTTCCATTATCATCCACAGGATCTACCGGCGTTGCAATCAATCAGTTTACGATCTACTTTACGGAGGAGATTGAGAGTGGTGCGGAAACAGATCTCAGCTGCGATCTACCTGAGGGTTCTGCGATAAGTCAGCCTTCAATTGATGGTTCAGAATCTTCCGAGTCCGCTGTGACTTTCACGGTTGAGGATGCCTATCAGTATCAGCTCATGGATTGCACGCTTACCGTAGGTTCAGGATATACCGGGGAGTCCGGTGGAGGCTTGGGTTCCGATGCGACATATGCTTTCACCGCCGGTTGTGCTCTGAGCGACGATTTCAATTCAATCACCGATAGCTGTTGGTCGGTGATGCCAGGTGGTAGTTCTCAATCGTGGGATGCCCTCCTCGGAACCATCGATCCCGCTACGAGCTCACTCGATGTGGATTTTACAGCACTATCGAGTGGAAACGGTGGCCTCTCCAAGGAGGTTACGGTGAATGAGGATGAGTTTTCGATCACGATCAACTTCTCCAACTTCACAGTAACTCCGGGGCAATCTGATGATGTTATAGTGGTGGGGGTTGTAGAGAACAACGATGCCACAAATGGTAACGCTCTAGGGAGGGCGTTCCTTGCGGGAATGGGCGTACGTATGGGTGTTGAAAACAATGCATGCCTTGCCATGTTTGGTACCAGCGATAGCGATACGACTGATTTTTCGCAAAGATGCGCTACTGACGGTGCCTATTCGGTACGGCTCACATATTCATCCGGGCAGGTCGAAACATTTTATTCCACAAATGGAACCGACTTTCCCAGTATGGGCACTGCGACAACGGATATCGATATATCCCAACTTGGATATGCGATTATATCATTCATACGGCAATACGGCTCCAATACAGCCCAAATAGATTCGGTGGTCTTTGAGGGTGCTACATCGACGACGCAGTACTAGATTGCGGATTTTGGATTTCAGATTTCGGATTGTTAGTAGGAGGTAGGGGGACTTATGAAGAAGCTTTTATGTGTAATGGTATTGGCGGCTGGCGTGCTAGCTATCATAACAATTAACAACTGCGGTGGGGATAGTGGCGGATCGTCGTCTAGCTCAAGTTCTGTATCACTCGAGGGATTGGATGGAATGAGCGGTGTCGCAGTGGATAGTTCGTTCTCATACGAGTTCGATGCTGCTGTCGACACATCGACCGTCTCCGCTAGCACATTTTTTATCGTTCCGACCCTTGCATCGGCGTCGGCGAATATCTATTCAGCAAAATCGGAATATAGTGCCACAACATGTAATACGGATTACGCACTCGATGCATCGGTAGAATGTGATTCATCGACATCCTGCACACTTGATCCGGCAAACGATTTGGAGGAGGGGACCAGTTACACCGCCTGTCTCAACTCAAGCATTCTATATGCCGATACGAGCTCATGGCTTATTCGCAGTGCATATGCAGGCGATTCGATTACGCCCGTGGCTATAACTTTTGTTACCGAAAGTAGTTCGTTTGGAATTGCAGCAGTTCTGGATGGAAGGGGTGCTCCTATTTCCACTTCTGGAACTACAGATGTTGATTTCAACAGCATTACGATCCTGTTCACACAGGAACCAGCAAGCAGAGGTGAAG
>CAYWIG010000332.1:0-2961 GCA_964458295.1 uncultured Myxococcales bacterium | reverse complement strand
CGATGGCGGTGGTGAGATAGGAACTTCGAAGTTGAAGAGGGTTGAGGCTAGGGCGCCTAGCGTTGTCGAGAGGAGCCCGATTTGTCAGCCATTATATACAGGCATAAAGGCGATAGATGCCATGATGCCGATCGGTCGCGGACAACGCGAATTGATAATAGGCGACAGACAGACTGGAAAGACGGCGATCGCCATCGACACGATTATCAATCAAAAGGGCAAGGATGTGTTCTGCATATACGTCGCCGTAGGTCAGAAGGCGTCAACCGTTGCGAGGGTCGTCGATAAGCTAAGGGCGCACGGGGCTATGCAATATACCACCGTCGTGATGGCGGGTGCTGCCGAACCGGCGCCACTCCAATATCTCGCACCCTACAGCGGCGTCACGATGGGTGAATATTTTAGGGATACCGGAAGACACGCCCTCGTCATCTACGATGATCTCTCAAAGCACGCGGTCGCATATAGACAACTATCGCTCCTACTAAGAAGGCCGCCCGGTAGGGAGGCTTACCCCGGCGACATCTTCTATCTCCATGCGAGGCTCTTGGAACGATCTGCAAAACTCTCAAGCGAACACGGAGGGGGGTCACTCACAGCACTTCCAATCGTTGAAACACAAAATGGGGATATCTCGGCATATATTCCTACAAATATAATATCGATCACCGACGGACAGATATATCTTGAATCAGATCTCTTCCACGCCGGGATAAGACCTGCGATCAATGTCGGGCTCTCCGTTTCCAGGGTCGGCGGTGCCGCACAACCGGATTCCATGAAGGAGATATCATCCTCGCTTCGAGTCGACCTTGCACAATACAGGGAGCTTGCATCGTTCGTACAATTTGGTGCGGAGTTGGATGAGATCACGAAAAGGCAGATCGTGCGCGGTGAAAGGTTGATAGAACTTTTGAAGCAGGAACAGTATAGACCGATGTCACTTTCGAATCAGGTGATACAGATGTATGCAGGAATATCGGGAGAACTCGATACGATCAACCCAAGTCAGGTTAAAATATTTTTGTCTGGCTTGATAAGATTTATTGATGAGCATCCAGCTTCATTCATGAAGAGGATTCAGGATGAAGGGAGGCTGGATTATGACGACATGGTTGAGATGAAAAAAATTATAACTACGTACAAGAGGCAGTTCGTTCCACATAGCGGATGACATAAGATGCAATCGTTAAAGGATTTAAAAAGAAGGATTCAGACGGCGCGCGACACGAGAAAGATAGTGCGTTCGATGAAACTCGTCTCGGCTGCAAAGCTGCGCGGCGCACAGACCGCTGCGACGAAGGGAAGGCCGTATGCGATGGAGCTTCATCGCGTCGTCCAAAGGATATCTGGAAGGCTTGGGGCTGATGCGCCGGAAATGTGGAGACGGCCCAGCCAAATAGGCTGTCTGGATACGCTCGTGATAACTTCGAACAGGGGAATGTGCGGAGGCTTTAATGAAAATCTTCTTAGATTTGTCGAGTGGGGGTGTTATGAGCATGAGATTCATAATATCCCAGTTAAACTATACGTGATCGGGAGAAAGGGTCTTCAGTTTTTAAAGTCGAGCGGATACGATGTAGAGCACGTTCCAAGCGATGGTGGTACTGAAAAGATGGTGAGATGGGTTGTGAACGACATGATGCTCAGATTTCTCTCAGGGGAGAGTTCGGGCGGTTTCGTCGTGTTCAATAAATATTTAAGCTCCACAAAATACGAGGTCACGTCGTGGAACCTACTCCCTCTCTACACAAGGAGTTGGGGAAGGCATGATGATATAGAATATCTATTCGAACCGGAAAGAGATTTGGCCCTCGACTTTTTTGCCTCCGAATTCCTCATGGAGACGGTGAGACAGGCGATCACGGAGTCCTATGCGGCGGAACAGGTAGCGAGGATCGTAGCCATGAGCGCTGCCACGAAAAATGCCGATGACATGATCGCCCATTTAACATCATTATATAATAGAGCTCGCCAGGAGGAGATAACATCGGAGTTGATGGATATAGTGGGTGGAGCCGAGGCGATTAGCAAATGCGGTTGATTTTTGATGGGGCAGTTTGTGAACTGCCCTACAAGCCCCAGGGGCTTGTAAAGGTGGATGTTGTGTTCGAATATTTTATAAAGGTGAACAGTGTCTAATCAAGATGTAACAGGAAGAGTGACGCAGATCATAGGACCGGTAGTCGATGTCAGGTTCGACGGCGGTAGGGTGCCCGACATCTATACGGCGCTCACGATCAATGACGACCAGTTGAAGGAGAGTGGGAAGAAGTTGATTCTGGAAGTCGCTCAGCACATGGGTGAAAACACGGTTCGATGCATTTCGATGGACAGCACGGACGGACTCGTTCGAGGGGATAAGGTGTTGAACACGAAGATGCCGATACGTGTTCCGGTGGGTCCTGGCGTTTTAGGAAGGATCATGAACGTCGTAGGAGAGCCGATAGACGAGGGGGCGCCCATAGATGCCGAACAGCTCCTTCCTATACATAGAGATCCTCCGGCCTTCAAGGAACAGAGCACAGAGATAGAGATGTTTGAAACCGGAATCAAGGTCATCGATCTCCTCGCGCCGTATCCCAGAGGAGGAAAGATAGGTCTCTTCGGTGGTGCTGGAGTTGGAAAGACCGTTCTCGTCATGGAGCTCATCCATAACGTCGGCATGGGTTATGGCGGGCAATCTGTCTTTGCAGGTGTGGGCGAGAGGACGAGGGAGGGAAACGACCTTTGGTTGGAGATGAAATCGTCCGGGGTGCTTGATAAGACGGCGCTCATATATGGACAGATGAACGAACCTCCGGGCGCTAGACAGAGGGTTGCGCTGACAGCACTCACCGTGGCCGAGTACTTCAGGGATGAGAAACGTCAGGACGTCCTCCTGTTCATAGATAACATCTTCAGGTATACGCAGGCCGGCTCAGAGGTCTCCGCACTCTTGGGACGCATCCCTTCCGCGGT
>CAYWIG010000331.1:0-2964 GCA_964458295.1 uncultured Myxococcales bacterium | reverse complement strand
AATATAAAAAAGGAAACCCCGTACGCAGCGAAGCGGAGTGCGGGGAGGATGTCATTAATTTTCCCAAAAAAACTATTTTGCTAATTTATTATATATCCACGCAAAAATCGCACCACCTATAAAACCATCGATGAACGCTATTGCAACACCGAGCAACAATCCCAACCAGGTCGCGGTAAGCCAACCTAAATAAAACTCATCCACGAACGCGTACGGAACGGATCCCCACTTCATTATCGCCAGAAATACGCTCCAGCCGACGAAGAGTGCCCATACAGCACCACATGCAATGCCCAACGCTTTTATCTTCATAATCCCCCCTTTTTTAACATAAGCTCGAAATGAGCGTTATATTAGTAGCATAATTGTATGGAAAAGTGAATACAGGTTTATTGAACGCCCTATAACAGCAATTCAAAATTTATAACCGATAATTGTGAGTGACTACCTTAAAGTTTTCCGACGAATGGTGAGACCCGCCAGCGCGATGGCCAGAAATAGAAGCTGAATTGAGCATTCAGGAGATGCCGATGATACGAGGCTACAGCCATTGCCCGCCGATGTCATCGCAAACTCCGTTGGGCTACTGCTATCATCATCGGCGCCGGTGTCCTCCTCAGCGATAATCAACTCCTCATCCGATGGAGCACCGCTTATGTAGACCGGATATGATTCTTCGTCCGCCGTAGCGCTTTCAGAGTCGTTACCCACATCGTATGTAGCCGTTGAGCTCGATCCTTTGCTGTTTACACTACCCTTCACCTTGCATTCCTGAAAATGTGCACTCCAGTATTCACCATCGGGACACGAAGGATTTGCAGTCGGCGGCGGAGGTGTGTAGCTATCCTCCTCTGGCTCGGCGACATCTTCAACATCCTCAACCTCTTTGGTTTCCTCCTCCGGTGCAACCTCGGTGACGGCTGTGGCCTCCTCAGGGGCTACGTCGGCAAATTCCAACTCATCGGTAAACACGACCTGTGCGCCGGCGTCGTTTCCGTCAATTACATAGATGTACGCATTCGTTGCATCAAAATTAAATTCACCATCGAAGTATTCAATGTTGTAATGACTGCCATAGCCACCCACAGGACTGAATACGAGCACTTCATCAACTCCGAGTGAAGTCAGACATTCGCCGATTGTTTTGGCGACGCATTCTGTCTCATAACTTGAAATACCCATAATCTTAAGGGGGGCAGGTGCAACATCGGCGCTAAAGTTGAATGAAAGATACATCCCCGATCCCATCGTCTGCAGCGTATATTTTTCAGGCATACCAGTGAAGACGATAGGTTCATAAGAGCTACCCCCCATATCGATCTCCAATCCCTCCTCCTTGGATAGCTTTGCAACTTCGCCTCCTGTGACAAACGATACCACATTGTTCGTCACAATATCGACAGCCGAATAATTGAGAGTGGTGTGAGGCGATAAATTCAAGAAACCCGTAGCATCGGAAGAACTGGTTGGCTTCATCTGTATTATCGTTCTTCGAAAGATGAGGTCGACGTGGCCAGTTGTCTTAATTAAACCGGCGCCTGAAAGCATCTGGACATTCCATCCCCTGATAATCAACCTCGGACGTTTTTGACCATCCTTCAACTCCTCTGGACCGTTTACAGTTATAGCGTACTGGCCGTCTTGAACATCAACCGTTATGGGAACTGTACCGGGTTGCTTGGTTCCATTATATTCCGGAACAGACAGTATGGTAGTATCCTGGCCTTGGTTGAAGGTAGCCGGAGACATCACAGCGCTCCCCTTATGATCACCTAGGTCATAAATAAGATTATGTCCCCATACAGAATCATCCTCAACGGAGTCACCACACGCGCTGCCCAGACATACATAGGTGTCATTATACCCGTTCCAAAACGATCTCGCATCGCTGTATACATACTGCTCGTTGGGAACAAGGTTTAAGGTAAAGGATTCCTCAAGCTTAACAGGAATGTGTTCGGTAACCTCTGCAACATCGGATGCAGCCCCGTAATTAAAGTGAAGCATGGGGGTGACTACATAGTCCATTTGAAACATCACTAATTTCGTTGAATATCCATCGTGTTGACCGACCCAGCAATCATCCTTTCTTGCTGCAATAAAATCCATCGTACATTGAGCAGCTGCTTTTTGTTGTTTGCATTCAAAATAGACATCATCTGAATATACTCCACTTTTATTGTTCTTTGTCGCCTGCATGCTGAAGTCCTGACAGTATTTATTGTCATCCTGGGGAATCCAGATGTCACCTTCTCTAATTCCAGATCGACTAATGACGACACACGGATCCCAATCTACTGTTGGATTTGTTGAACCTGCTGTGACTTCCAGTTCACACTGGGCAACGGCGAAGAGATCGGGCTGAAAAATCAGTAATGCTGTAAGAACGGTAAAAAATATTAATATTTTTTTCATAACGATGTTCCTTTCATTATTAATTATCGGTATTTGGAACACCGTAAGTTGCGGATTTTTGGCGGTTTTTTAAGATATAACTCGTTGTTATTATTAGACTATTAGGTGAAAACGAAAAAAAGGCGACCTAATGGTCACCTTTTTAGAAAAGAGCTGAAATATCAGGGTGTTACTTAAAACTTAAGTGTAAAACCAAGGAACAAACTCGCCCCCCTAAGCTCCACCTTGGTGCTGGCGAGTTGTCTCTCATCGCTCTCCAGAGGATTCTTAACCGCATTGATCTTTTTCATACCTCTACCGACACTCGTTGATTTACGCACCTTTTTACCTCTATCACCTCGACTCCTTGGCTTCATATCGATCCTCCTTTTTTTGCATTGTAGCATAAAAAGCATTTCGCACAAAATTCCCCCCGAAAATATTTTTTTAAGTAGATTCTTGTGATGTCGGATAACGTTATGTTTTATTTAATAAATTAAAGATGTTAAAAAACAGCGAAACTTTTTCAGGCCACGCCCGATAATTTCAATGGAGGCACGATTATTCGAT
>CAYWIG010000330.1:0-2966 GCA_964458295.1 uncultured Myxococcales bacterium | reverse complement strand
TAGGGCGGAGAACAGACATAAGTTTTCGAGTCTACTAGATGAACTTGGCGTAAATCAGCCGCGTTGGAGCGAGCTTTCAACAATCGGTGAGGCGCTTAAATTTGCGGATGAGGTTGGATATCCGGTTCTGGTTAGACCCTCATATGTACTCTCCGGGGCTGCAATGGCAGTCGCAATGAACGATGAGGACCTCACCAAATTTCTCGAGAAGGCGGCGGATGTATCGAAGGAACATCCGGTCGTCATCAGTAAGTTTATCCTGAATGCGAAGGAGATAGAGTGTGACGGTGTTGCGAAGGATGGCAGTTTAATCGCATACGTCATATCAGAACATGTCGAAAATGCCGGCGTTCATTCCGGCGATGCTACGATGGTAGTTCCTCCTCAGAGGATGTATCTTGAAACGACGAGGCAGGTTAAGAATATCGCATCGAAGGTTGCGAAGTCGCTCAATATAAACGGTCCGTTCAATATCCAGTTCCTTGCGAAGGATAACGACGTCAGCGTCATCGAGTGCAACCTCCGCGCGTCGCGTAGCTTTCCATTCGTATCGAAGGTGTGCGGTGAGAATCTGATAGATATCGCAACTAAGGTTATGGTCGATTGGCCGATTCCGGAGATCAACTTGAAGCCGTTCAATTTGGAATATGTCGGAGTGAAGGCTCCACATTTTTCATTTACGAGGCTTACAGGTGCCGATCCTACGCTCTCCGTCGAGATGGCGTCGACGGGTGAGGTAGCCTGTATCGGTGACGATTTCGAGGAGGCATTTTTAAAGTCAATGCTCGCGGTTGGATTTAAGATGCCGGTTAGGAGCGTGCTTCTCTCGACGGGACCTTTGAAGAATAAGACATACTTCCTCCCCGCCGCGAAGACCCTTCGCGATATGGGGATAAAGATCTATGGGACCGGGGGTACCGTGAAGTATTTGGCGGAGCAGGGGATCGACTCCGAGGTTGTTGGTTGGCCGCTGGAGGGTGAAGAAAACTCAGCTGATAATACGATAAGAAGTGGCGATATCGATCTCGTCATCAACATTCCTAAAAACTATCAGCACGATGAACTCACAAATGGTTACATGATCCGTCGCGCCGCCGCCGATTATGGAGTTCCGTTAATTACAAACATACAACTCGCCCACAGATTTGTAGAGTCTATCTCAAAGAAGTCTTTCGATGATCTGAAGTGTAAAGCCTGGCATGAGTATAGTTAGGGGACGTTTCTACCCCTCATAACATCTTGATAATATTGCACGTCTAGAGACAGATGATTCTAAACTGATTCAGTGAAAAAATATCATCTGCCTCTATATCCATAACAATGTCGCTTGGTTATGATAGTAGGAAACGTCCCCTAAATTATCGGATTCTGTCTGACGACCAATTCTGAATCGGGGAGGGCGAGGGTTGTCACCGGGCGACCTAGGGATTGTACCATTACATGTTCTACGTGTACGTCGATAGAATCTCCGTTTAATGTCGGACGAATCTTTGGTGTTCCGCTGTTTTCAGTAACGGTAACTTCGAGCTCTTCGTGGGTGGGAATTGGAACCTGACGTTCCGATTTCATGGTGAGAAAATCTCCCGCGAGTGCTATCTCTTTAAATCCAGCCAGCCCGATCATCCTTCTGATTACGGCCTCGGCAAGTGGGATGGAGCCAGTTAAGCTGAGAATGCCGGGTAGGGTTGGATCAACCGGCAGCGCGTAAGACATAAATCCCTCGCTCCTTAGTGGGATCGTTGAAATTCCACCGAGTCCGGTAGCTCCTGTTATAACTACATCGCCCACAATGAGCTCATTGCCGGCCATGTCGATCGAAAAGGGCTTGGCCTTTAATATCTCACGCACCAGCTGCGGAACATATCGAAGATTTTTAAAGGGGCCTTTTAGTTTATCCCTCTGCTGCTCCATTATGTGAAATAATTCTCCGGATGCACCGAATGTGAACGATTGAGTGAGATAGGCCGACTGCTCAACGCCGTTTATCCATACCTGACCGACATCCAACCTCTGGGGCTTTGCGCGTCTTAGAAAACTCAAGATGCTATTCGGGGGTTTTTTTGCTCCATGCATGCGACCTGCGTCGTTTGCGGTTCCGCCCATCAGGGGTACCGCTATAACCCTGTTGCCGGTTTCAGATTTTACGATTGCCGTCACTACATCGGCAAATGTCGCATCGCCACCGACGACCAACATGTAATGCCAACCGGTTTCCGGGAGATTATGAAGATAGTCGGCTAGAAAATCGATGCGTTCGCGTCTGTCCGGAAGTGTTTCCAGCATCCTTACCGAACCGCCGATCATTACATCACCAACAGCCCTAGCTGAGTGGAGCACTCTGTCGATGTCATTGGCATAGTGACCGTCACCATTATTTCCGGCCGCAGGATTGTGGACTATAGTAAGTCCGCCAGGGATAGTCACTACTGACGGTTCCAGATAGAGATCCGAAGCTGCAGATTTCATAAAGGGTGGTACGAGAGGTGATCTCATCAAGCCCGGTACGAACATATCCAAGGTTCTTGGAGTTCTGAAAGATGGATCTGCTGCAAAGGCTTGCATCGCCTCCACCGGACGGAGGAAAGGTCTGGAGGTTCCACCTGTTATTGATCCTGCAGTAAAGCTCGCCATATACGAATTCCTCAATAATAAATCTCCATTGGATCACAGCAGTATTTATACTGTTGTGATTAGCGGGAGATTTATCGCGCTGAAGCATTGACAACCCACCTTCGCTCTAGCTTCGGCGCGGTCCGCAGTATTTATCTACGAGCTTGCGCCCGTGTTTTCTGCGGAGGCGGATAAAGCCGGACTGTATGCATGATGAATGGGGAATTGTAAAGAAGCGATGCGTCAGTCGATGAAATTAATCGATTTAATACAAGCCTTTAGCGCCTAAATAAGTGTCCGAACTGTATAGCGCAAGTAAAAGGGAGACTTTTTTGGGGTATATCAGTATGGCCTAC
>CAYWIG010000329.1:0-2967 GCA_964458295.1 uncultured Myxococcales bacterium | reverse complement strand
TGGAAGAATAGTAATAATATAGTGCCAAATCAGTCAGCACCAAAACCATATTGACCGCATAGAGATAAATCACCCAATCCCTGGAATCGTAATACTTATGCAACACACCACATGCATAGCCTAAAGATACGACTATCATAAAAACCGGGCTTTTTCCGACAACCACCTTCGTCCGAATGCTCTTTGCGATCGATATAGGCCAGCTGATTCCAAAACAGATCAACATTATGGCTTCTAGATAGCTCATCAGAATAGCCCCCCTAACATTTCACAGATATTTTCGAACAGCTCTTTATGCTCCGCATCAAAATTAGATTCAGTTTGTGAATCAATATCCAGTTCTGCAACGATTTTACAATCTTTTCGTATCGGTACCACAATTTCTGATTTAACATCGACACTGCAGGATAGATAGTTTGACTCCTTCGTCACATCATCGACGAGAATGGTCTCACCCCTCTCCACGGCCTGCCCGCAGATCCCCTTTCCAACAGCAATTCTAACATGTTCGGTGGGCTCTCCGACGTAGGGGCCAAGTACCAATTCATCATCCTTCTCTGGATCGATCATATAGAAACCGATCCAGTCACAGCCTGGAATATCCTCTGCAATTAGTTTACAGACCGATAACAACATCTCATCGCGTTCGATATCATCTTTTATAATGTCCTTTATAGATTCCAATAACATATTCACCCTCATAATTAATTCTAACCCCTGGGGTTAAAATTAATTTTCCATGATCTTCTTTATATGATCTTCTCCAGAAATCGTCAATACTGCCCATCAGATGTGACGCCAGTTGTCTCTATGGATTGTACATAACCTTTATCATCGTTATCCTCATTCAGAAACAGTATACCCATATATCCATAATCCGATATATCAGTCGGAAAGCCCGTAATATTAAAATCCTGATATCCACTACCCAAATCGTATTGCATAGACAGTGAGGAACCATTCCATCTTATCATAACATTGATTTCCTGATTGCAGGATATATCGTCAACTGTATCTGATGCCTGTATTTCTTGACCGACGCCTTGTGCATATACAACAGCGATACCCCGCTTACCTTCTAATCCTAAAAGCCCCATAAAAACACCTTCTCCATGAAGCTCTCGCGTCATGGCTAAAATCATCTCATCAACTATAATGTTCGATTGACCATCGAAACCCTCAGTGCACGCTTCCCGCAACACAATTTCAAATCCCTGACTGCTGAGTGCAACGGGTTTATAAATTTGTGAGATGGATGATCCAGTTATCCCAGTGCTCTCGAAGAGAAGTTTACCATTCACCGCATCAAATGTAAGCACATTTTCCATGCCTGACCATGTCGACCATACATTATCTACTGACTCAGACAGATAATTCATATCATCAACCGTCCAACAGCTCTGTGAATCGATATTGAAGTCATCCCCTACGGCACATGCGTTAGTAAATGTAATATTTCTATCTGCTGTCAGGCCGCTAGCCGTGCCGATCGTCATCGTACATTCCATCAACCCATATCGCCACGACTCCTCGACGGTTATATCACAGCTGCTACCTGAACAACTCGCGGATATCACGGGGATCAACGACCCACATGCAAGACTTATGGCATCGGTAGCTGCACTAGTATCATCCAGATCGCTAGTAAATATTAGTGTGAACGATTTCGGAAAGACGCCCGTCTTTCCGGAGGGTACCGCGGCACTGTTGGCATCCGTAAGTGCTACACCAAAACCGCTGGTTGTAAATGAAGCGCTAAATCCTTCAAATAATGTACCATCTTCATAAATAATTCCGCTACTGGCGCTGTCCTTTATCGATGAAATACTTGCCGATGCACTTCCAGGTGTTAAGCATATTGTGTGGCTAGTTCCCTCCGACAGGTCGTTCGTTGGATCTAACTCACACAATGTACTAGAATCACATCTTACCGATGCATCTTTCGCGTTGTTTGAATCACAGATGCTGGTATCGTAGTCTGCCTTTGTTTGTGCTGTGATATTTGCTGAAGCGGTCCCCTCCACGATAAAGAATGTAGAGGTCGTAACCGTCGCCGTATCGACCACCTTTGAGAATTCATACGTAAATGAACTTGAGGGATCGACGTCGGTCTTTCCTTCGATACCCTCTATCGCAATAGGTATACTTCCAGGGGTACTTGGGCTTGAGCTTCCACAGTTTACGAGCGCCACGATTGAAGGGATTAGAATGACAACTGCGATCAACACGTATTTCCTATAAATCAATTTTGTGATTCTCATATCCCCAATCTCCATTATACATCAATACTGCCCGTCGACCGTAAAACCGCTGATCTGTATCTCAGCGATATCAGCGAAGTTTATACCTGGCGCCGATGAACTCACGCTTAACAACATACTGCTGTAATCACTAAAATCCGTGTCGAAACCGCTAGTATCAAAATTCTGATACCCTGCTCCTATATCATAAGATGCTGTCAAGTTTGATCCATCCCACGATAGTTTTAAATAGACCTCACCCGTGCCTGAATAGCTAACAGAATCACTTTCGGATATTGTACTAGTCATACTATTAGCTGATATAACCCTTGTTGCAGGCAAAGGGGCATTGTTATATGTCCCTATCTGTAAATACATCATCTTTCCGAAACTCTGACTCCCAATCCCAAAGATCAATTTATCTCCATCGGGTAGACCTCCGGAATCTAAACCTTCAGTTGAATTTACGTGTACTACAAGCTCGAAAGCGGAGGTCGATAAGCTGCCAGACTTGGAAATAAGAGTTCCTGTACTTCCGCTAACATCTGAATCATCGTATATGAGAGCGCTATTTGCAGTGTCAAATGTAAATACCTGATTTAAACCGTCCGTCCAGAATGTCCAGCTGTTGGTGTAATTATGAATCAGTGCCATATCGAAAGCAGTCCAGCAGTTCGAATCACCATCGCTTATTGATTCTGCATTAAAATCATCGGATACAGCGCAG
>CAYWIG010000328.1:0-2985 GCA_964458295.1 uncultured Myxococcales bacterium | reverse complement strand
GAACATATGACTCCGCCTATGCCGACCAGCGAACCCGCTGCAGAATAACGAAGGAAAGTAGTGATGTCCGTTTCAAGGCCAACTAGGAAGAGAAGCACGATGGAGGCCACGGTAGCGATCCCGTAGAGTTCAGGACTTATAGGGACCAGCGTATGGGGAAGCGCAAACAGGGGACCGATGATCGGAAGATCAAATGACCCGAGGGCGTATGGACCGATCAGCATTCCTGCACATAGTTCACCGAGGACTGCAGGTTGCTTCAAGTATCTCGTAAATACGAAACCGAATATTCTGGCTACAACTATGATGACTGCTAATTCGAGAATCAGATATGTCATGCGATGGCTCATCGCTTCTCCGCCCTCGGCGGGGGAGGCGAAGGCCTTTGCAGCGAAGAGAACTAGAATGACTATTATAGGAATTTTTTTTACCATCTTTTTTTGAATTCCAAAAAGGTATTCAAAAGTTCCTGTGGGGAGTTGCATTTGAGTAGTTTTCCACGCAGCTCGGAATCGTGCAACCTTTGACTTACCTCGGCCAAAAATTGAACATGCGGCACGGGGTGATCTTCGGGGGAGAGGGTCATTATGAATATGTTGGAGGGTTTTCCATCCAATGAATCGAAATCCACGCCCTCCCGTTTTATACCCATCACGGCGACAAGATCCTTAACGACAGTTGTCTTCGCGTGAGGTATTGCAATTCCATCCTGCATGCCGGTAGACATCTTCTGTTCACGTTTTACAATCGCAGCAAGCGCGTCATCGGTATCACTCGATGAAATCGTACCGGAGCCACTCATGAGCTCGACAAGCTCCTTCAAGATTTCGTCCTTAGAAGTGCCTTTGATGTCTGTGGTTACCTTCCTAGTCGTGAAGTATTTCTTTAGATTCATAATCTGCCTGCTTCCATGTGCGCGATCTGTTATCCGACTTGTTGAAAGTAAAATAAGTGGGCCTAATTTGCATATTTCTAAAAACAAATCAACCCATTCGACGCACCCCGGGCTAAAGCCCAGGCTTTGCTCAGGGTTGATCCTGAGCAAGCGGTGCTGGTTTGGCGACGCAGTCGAGGGATCAAATGTTGTTTATACTTCACCAAAAATTCAATTTGGGCATTCTCCGTGTGTCAATTTCCTCCTAGATTCTAATCAGTTTCGTGGGGAATGAGCATTTTTTTCGTTATTTGAAAATCTGAAAATACGCCATATACGTTAATGATATCATGTCGTTATGAGTTTTTACTTGAAAGTGAAAGAGTGTTCATTTATAAGGCCCGCCCTATGAATAACTCACACTACTTTATATTTGATTTGGATGGAACGGTCGTTAACCCAGGAACCGCGATCCCGCGCTGCATCAACTATGCCCTACAGAAGCATAGCATCAAGGCGGTTCCGATCGAGAGGCTGAAGCGCTATATAGGCTTTAATCTCACCTCAATCTTTCAGGAGACGACGAAGCGTAAGGACAAGCGTTTCCTGAAACAGTGTGTGGATGCCTACAGAGAGCGCTTTCATAAAGAGGGAATCGCCGAGCACAGGCTCTACCCAGGTATCGTGGGTCTACTCGAGGCTGCCTCAAACAAGGGCAAACTTTTGATAGCCTCCACGAAGCCCCAGGTGTCCTGTGAGATGGTGCTTGAACATCTTGGAATCAGACCGATGTTTACAGCGGTCTATGGCAGCGAGCTGAATGGAAAGCGCTCAAACAAGGCCGATCTTTTGAAGCACGTTCTGACAAAGGAGAAGATCAAGTCCGCATATGTCATCGGAGATAGGGCGCTCGATATCGAGGCAGCCAAGAAGTGTGCATGCAAGTCGATCGGCGTTTCGTATGGGTATGGCACGAAGGACGAGCTCATGAATGCGGGCGCGGATCAGATCGCTGAAACGGTCGGTGAACTTCGCCAGTGCCTGATAAATGCATCTACATGTTAAATGGTATAGATAAAAAAATAGAACTTCTGAGACGGCGCTTTCGTGAAATTGAAAGCGCCGTCGTTGCATTTTCCGGAGGGGTTGATTCGGGAGTGCTGGTTGCGGTGGCTCATCAGGAGCTCCGCGATAGGATGATCGCCGCAACTGCGCTATCACCTTCGCATCCAGTTTCGGATCGAAACCTCATTGAAAGCTTCTGTGGCGGAAGATCGGTTCCACATCGCTTTGTCGATAGTGCTGAGTTCGATGATCCAGTATTTTTATCGAATCAAGATGACCGCTGCTATCATTGTAAGAAGCATCTATATAATGAAATGATCGGGCTGGCTGATGAGCTGAACTTCAATTATGTGATCGAGGGCACGAATCATTCGGATTTGGGTGGCCATAGGCCTGGTTACATGGCTTCCAGGGAACAGGATAAAGTGATAACGCCCCTGATTGAGTGCGAATTTACAAAGGATGATGTCAGGGAGCTCGCAAGGCGTCTAAAACTTCCTATGGCCGACAAGCCATCCGCCGCATGTCTTGCCTCTCGAGTGCCGACGGGAGATCATATTTCAACAGAGATCATGCAGAGAATAGACAGGGCTGAGGATGTTCTGAGATCCATTTCGATAGGGCAGGTACGGGTTAGACATCATGGCAACCTCGCTAGAATTGAGGTCGATCAATCGGATATGATTCTTTGTTTAGAAAGGCGCGATGAAATTTATTCAAAGTTGATCGAACTCGGTTGGAAATATGTGACGATGGATATACTTGGATACAGGACTGGGGGAGGGAGATAACGGCAAAACACCAAATAACAAATGCCAAATCTCAAATAAATTCCAATTACCGAAATTACAATGATCTAAACATGTTTTGGAAATTGGGATTTGGGATTTATTTGTTATTTGGGATTTGGTGCTTGGAGCTTCGATATGAATACTACAGATATAAAAAAAATACTGGATGACATTGCAAAGGGTTCGATGACTCCAGACGAGGGGATGGAAACTCTCCGCGATCTTCCATTCTCCGATCTGACCATCGCAAAATTG
>CAYWIG010000327.1:0-2986 GCA_964458295.1 uncultured Myxococcales bacterium | reverse complement strand
ACTTTAAGGTTTCAGGAACCTGTTAGTATTGGATCATCACTATACTGATGGGCGTAGGATTTTGGGGATCGCTCGTCTTTTTCAGCCAGGCCTCAAACGTAATAGGTGGAGATCTGGCGCCGACGATCGCGTGGCCACTCTTCATGGTGTTTATAATTTTAACATCGAATTTCTGGAGCTGGAAATCGGATGAGTGGAAGAACGCAGGTACCAAGGCTTCGAGGAGAATGATATTCAGCTTAGCGCTCTTTGTCGTGGCGATAATAGTATTTTCGATCAGCAGCACCTTCGAACCGGGGCATGACATAGAATGTCATCACATAAAGCATAGAAACTATCCAACGTGTGAACACAAGAGTGAGTAAACCATATTAAATATGTGATTTGTGACATTGCGGATTCTAGATTTCGGATTGCGGAAATGCGATTTTGAATTCTAGATGTCCCGAAATCAGAAATCAACAATCCGAAACTTCCAGTTGTTTAAAGATCACCCTGATGCTACTGCGGCGACCACGGCGACACCAACGCCTGAGCCATCCTTCGCCCTGACGAGCTTGATCCTCTTGCTATGATGGTTGTGAATTTCACGGAGGGTTGAAACTATATTTTTTCTAAAACTGGGATATTTTTCGTATATCGTTCCGTCGATGGCGACTGTGTGACCGTCGTTTAGCTCCGGGTCCATCCAGGTAATTACCGATGAGATAGCGGCGGCGCTGATCCTTGCCGCACGTCTGGATATTATCTGACAGACCTCCTTCATAGCCCTCCGCTCAGAGATGGACGAGCTCGCCACACCAAGACCTTCCAGATAATTTTTTATCTTGGAGAGATTTTCAGTATGATCTGCCTCTATCAGGGACATGTGTCTTGTAAGAAAATGGCCTTTGGTCAACTTCAGTTTTGATTTTGAGAAGATCAATTTTTTCGTTATCATATCTGAGAAGACCAACCTAGCTATCTCTCCAATATACATCCCTGAGATCATCTTCTCCATTCTCTGCTTCCCGGTATTTCCGGAACTTCTATCCAGCTTTGAATCGTAATCGGTAGTGGACATCTTATTATAATTGCCCCATTCGGTATTAATTATCATACGATCGGATTTATACTTAACCTTTCCAAGTTTTCGGATCCTACCTACATTTTCAACGTAACATGCATTCGTTCCTGTTCCAAATATAACTCCGACATCGCATTGTTTATCCTCATAGGATTTAGCCGCGAGAGTTCCAACGGTATCGTTAGCGAGGGCTGACACCTTTATATTTTTCAAACCATATCTCTTGAGGGATTTCTCCAACAGCTTAGAAACATTTTTACCAACAACTCCAGTTGCTGAAAAACCTTTGGTCCAATTGATCAATATGCCACTTGTGATGTTCGTTCGTCTGAGGGGGAATGAGAATGTAAAACCGAGATCCTTCCTCTTCGCTATATCAACTTTGTTATCCAGCATAAATTTGTTTATCGACTGTGCGATAAAATTGAACAGCTGAACTCCAGTTGCGTGCATAACAGCTTTTGGAATTACGAACTTCTCAGATTTAACTATTTTTGGTTTTGATCCTGAACTCAACTCAACTTGAAGTACTCGAAAATTCGTTCCGCCGAGATCCAAGGCGATAAAGTGTCCCCTCTCCTTTCCGGAGGCCTTATCCACATAGGCTGGAAGCATCTTCAATGAGCTTTCAACACCAGCCAATCCCTTCTCCATCTCGCAGTGAAAATCGGCTATCATGTGATGTACGGAATTTCTATCGATCTCGAAGGATTCTCTAAGCGAATTTAAAAACTCTGCTATATTCATAAATCACCTCGATGCGCATCTTAGCTGAAGTCGCATATGTGATCAACTCGCAGGCTTTTACGCCTCACCCTCCTTCGTCGTATAGGGCAGGCACGCTAGAAATATTCAGGTTAGGTAGGGCTTTGCTCGTGCTCTCGCTGGCAGTCCCTATATGGGGGGCTAGGTACCGTTATACGGCGTTATGGGGGCTCTCGACCCCATTATACGACAAAGCTATATATTGATTTAACCTATAATATCAACGTGTTAACTTGATCAGTATTTTGGCAATAATCTTGCATATCTATTAGGTAGGGGCAAAAAAAGAGAGGCATAAGATATGAAGAGAATACTGAGCATTTCCATTTCAATCCTTTTCGCAATAACCCTTCTCATTACAACAGGTTGTGGCAATTCAGGACAGGATCTCGATGAAAACATCCTTGGCGAGGACGATCTAGCGGCAGAATTGGACGATCTGCCAAATGATGATGTAGATAAGGATGCGAAGGCGGATGATGATATCTATTCCGATTATGATGATTGGAGCGTGGAGGATCTGGAGGACGAGTCCGACGACATCCATGATCAGCTTGTCGATTTAGATGATTCCGTGGCTGGTGGTCAGATCGATTCAGATCTATATGAAAAACTCAAAGATTCGTTAGAAGCGAAGCTCGACTACATAAGCAATCTGATTGATAGCAAAATCAAGAAAGAGCTCATTGTGGATCCCCACAAGTTCAGGGAGATGGACAAGATGAACACCCTGAAGATCGATCCGGGATACATAGATCCATCCCCGATTGAAATCCATGAGGCAGAGGTAAACGAAGTCGTGATCGTATATGATGGAGTTGAAGGTCATCCATCACAACATTATGAAGTAGTAAACAGCATTGAGGACATGGATGAACACGATACGATGAGTTCACCGATAGTGACGACCGACCTCCAGGAAGATCCGGTTGCGTTTGAGGCCAAAGTTTCATTCAACTGATCAATGAATAATTGATTTTTCAACAAAAGCGTCGAATTATCGTTCGGCGCTTTTTTTATTGTTTTTATCGCAAAAGGGATCCACCATCAGGAAGTCATGAGTAGGGTTAAACAGATTCGCAACTTCTATGATCCGTGGATGGATGGCACGGGAAGTAACGCCAGCAGACTTGCATGGAACAATACATACAACCA
>CAYWIG010000326.1:0-2988 GCA_964458295.1 uncultured Myxococcales bacterium | reverse complement strand
GGGCTGTCCACGCTCGAGCGTGGGGTCGTTGGTCAAAAAAGTGTATATTTTTCCAGCAGTTTTGAACTGCACGCCGACTGTTAAGGTGGCCGGCGTAGGCTCGGCAGCGCCCTTTACACCCTCTTCGGATTTTTGCTCTATCTCTTTGTTCTCCATAGGGATTTACACCCGCCTTCGCCAGGTAATTCCTTTATTATATCAATAAGTTAAGCTTGCGGCGGGTGTCTCGCCGTAGCTTTAGCGAAGGCGGACCAGCTTCGGCGCGGTTACGCTCCGCCATAGTTTTAATAGAAAAACCGCGGACTCAAGTCCGCGGAGCTTCAGGCGGTCAAACTAAACAGAAGATGTTCAAACATCAACTGTTTATTTGCATTAATCTCAAGGCTTGCCCGGGTTCTGGCTATCTCCTGGAGGTTCGCTTCAACCCTCGATGGAGACTCCACACCTGCCGTGGCAGCGGCTTCCGGGTGAGTTGCCGGACATATCTCGCCGGTGGACTGGCACCTTAACACATCGCGATACCAGCTGATCAGAAGATCCAGTATCAATCTGATCCTATCGGGGTTCTCATTTGCCCAGGCTTGTGAGCTCTCAAGAATATCTGCGGTAGAGGCCCTCTTGGTGATTGTGATAAATCTGTTTAAGATCTCATCTATGAAATCGACGTCGATCGTCAGGGCCTTACCCAGGCTCCCCCCGGCAAAGCGCGCAAGACGCATCGCATCCGCTTCCGGTATTCCTCTCACCCTTGAGATATGCTTTGTAAGGTCGACATCGCGAAGTGGTGAAAAGGGAATGGTCTGACACCTTGACCTGATCGTTGGTAGGAGTCTGTGCGGCATCGAGGATACGAGGACGAAGTGGGTCATGTCGGGTGGTTCCTCTAAAACCTTTAGCAATGAATTCGCCGCCGCCTCCGTCATTCGATCGGCATCATCGACTACGACGATCTTTCTCGCAGATTCCATCGGGTGGAATCTCAAGTTGGATTGAAGCTCTCGTATCTGATCGATCTTAATATTCTCTCCGGAGGGTTCAATGAGAAGTTGATCGGGATGGTTTCCATTCGTGGATTTCATACAACCAGGGCATTCATCGCACGCATCCCACGTGCCCTTGTTGTTCAAGCACGCCATGGAAAGGGCCAAAGAGTCTGCGACAAGACGTTTTCCCACGCCCTCTGGACCCACGAACAGGTAGGCATTTGGAAGCCTCTTGGACTCGATCGCCTTCCTTAACTGCTCAACCTGTGATTTATGACCTACAATCTGTTTCATAAGAATAAATTCAATTAAGAATGAAAAATTAAGAACTAAGAGTTTAATTAAGAATTAAGAATTTTTTATAATGAAAAGTACATCATTTTTTAATTCTTAACTCTTAATTCTTAATTTATTTTGTATAATTTCGATTATTTCATTTTGCATTTTATCAGGACTCAAGGTTGCATCTATAATCTGCACCCGCTCAGGTTCTCTCTTTGCGATATTCAAATATCCCTGTCTTACCCTTTCATGGAAGTCCATCTCCTCCTGTTCGAACCGGTCAAGGGTGCCGGCGGTGGAGTCGGTTTGATTCCTAGCCCTAGCCCTCCCAAGTCCAAGTTCGGCAGGACAATCCAGCAAGAAGGTGAGTACGGGCATAAGTCCACCGGTTGCCACCTTGTGAATCTCCTCGATAATGTTCGAATCTATATCCCTCGCAGCACCCTGATAGGCTGTCGTGGCATCGGCATATCTGTCGCACAAAACGATCTTACCGGCCTCGAGCGCGGGCTGAATTTTTTCCACTATGTGTTGATTTCTTCCGGCCGTGTAGAGCAAGAGCTCCGTCCTCGGCGACATGTTATTATTCCTTGAATCGAGGAGGATCGACCGTATTTTCTCACCTATCGGGGTGCCACCCGGTTCCCTAGTAAGCAGGGTTGGATGTCCGCTGTCCTTTAGGTGCTTATCGAGCAGTTGGATCTGCGTCGTCTTTCCGCAGCCCTCGATACCTTCAAATGTGATAAAGATCCCCTTCATGTACGCCCTCCAGCCTCCAACCCTTATCTGATGAGGGTCTTGTGGACAAGAGGTTTTCTTAAGCAATACGCGTCGTGTGTCTTGGGTTCTGTGTCCTGTATTTAAACCCATGACTTATAGCTATTGAGAATCTCTGCATTCTATGCTGATATTTGGATAGATGGAGGAGGCTATAATGACTGAAAGTACCGATGAGAAGGACATACAGGCTCTATTTGAGAAAATTGCTAAGCATTTCGGTGGGGTAGATGAGGGCACAGAGGCCATGTTTTCGATGCTCGTCGAGACGACGTTGAAATATCGTGACATGCTGATGCACTCATCGGGCATTCCCTTTACCATTGGCGAAACAAGAGAGGCCTTAAATGTCTTCATGGAGGTTATGAAGACACAGAAAATTTCGCAAGGGGTGGACAAGCGCATACGCGATTTGGTTATCCTCTGGCTTGAAGAGGTTAAGATCCGCGTGCATCACTGAATACAAAAAAGCGTCCAACGCTTTTTGATTTCCATCCTTTTATTCCGGATTTTAAAAAAAGCGCCAATTGATCTACTTCGCGTGATATGCTAACTTCCTGAATTCATTGGAGGGATGAGTGCGAAAGATCGTCATCATCGCCGTTGTGACAGTAGCATTTCTAATCATAGCTGCGGCGGCGGTTCCTTACCTGGTTCCAACCAAGGCCTACAGGTCATGGGTGGAACGACAGCTTTCAAGTGAGATGAATGCAGATGTAGCCATGGATGAATTTCGCCTTCGTCTCATACCATCGCTTGGTTATTCGATTAAGGGTTTTCATCTGGTCTCTAAGGCCCCCCCGTTTCAGGGGAAGGATATAATTTCGGCAGAGAGGATAGAGGGGGATTTGTCACTCTTTGGACTCATCGGCGGGAATGTGATTACGAGGATAAAGGCCCATGGTCTTACCTTCAATTACAATTCGATCGGTGACATTTCAAACCT
>CAYWIG010000325.1:997-2992 GCA_964458295.1 uncultured Myxococcales bacterium | reverse complement strand
TGCGAAAAAATTGAATTTCAAATTGCCGGATAAACTGGTGTGGATTGTCATTGCTAGCGGTTTTCTGTTCTTTGCAGATAAATATCTCTTGAGTATGGAGGGAATCGCAACTCTAGCAATTAACTCGCTTACAGCGCTGCTTGCTCTTTATTTCCTGCAGGGGATGGCGGTTATTTCCCATGTATTACAAGGTGTTCGGACGCCTCTCGTTAGGACATTCGCGTATGTATTGATAATTTTATTTTTTCAGACTATCAGCATAGCTATAGTAGCTGTGGGGCTTGCCGATGTTTGGGTCAACTTTAGACTTCGGAAATTGAAACCTCGGCATAACCACTCCAGCTGATGTGAAAGGTTAAGGAGAACTTTTATGAACGTCATTTTACAGGAAGATGTACCAAATTTAGGTAGGGCCGGTGATGTCGTCGCCGTCCGCGATGGATATGGGCGAAATTTTTTGCTGCCGCGAAAGAAAGCGGTTATGGCGGATCCAAAAAATCTGAAGCAGCTCGATCATCACAAGAGGGTTGTGGACGCTAAACAGCAAAAGGTAAAACATAAGGCGGAGGAGATCGCCGAAAAGATCAAGGATCTTTCAATCACGATCAGCAGGGAGGCTGGTGAGGAGGATAAACTCTTCGGTTCAGTAACCACGAAGGATATTGCAGATGCCTTGAGAAACGAAGGTTACATAATTGATCGTCATGACATCCACCTTGAAGCGCCCCTGAAGAAGATCGGCATCTATGATGTGAGCGTCAGGCTTCATGCTGAGGTAAATGGGATTGTTAAAATTTGGGTCGTGAAGAAATAAGGAGAGCCGATGGCTGTGCCTGAGGTTAGAAATCCTAAACTCCCTCCACAGAATCAGGACGCGGAACAGTCCGTTCTGGGGGCGATGCTGATAGACAATGATGCTATCAACAAGGTTATCGAGGAGATAAGTGCTGAGGATTTCTATAGGGGCGGGCATCGAAAGATCTTTCAGGCTATACTGGATCTATATCAGCATAACGAACCGTCCGATTTGGTCACCATCACAACTAAGCTTAAGAGTAACAACGAACTCGAGGAGGTCGGTGGGGCAGCCTACCTAGCTTCGCTCGTCGATAGAGTTCCTAGCGCTGCAAATGTCACATCCTACGCTAGAATTGTCCGTGAAAAGTCGGTTTTGCGAAGGCTGATCGATGGTGCAGCACAGATAGCGGAGAGTGGATATAAGGATGAAGGCAATGTCGATGAGTGCGTTGACTCCGCTGAGAAGATCATCTTCGACATCGCGCAAAAGCGTCTCAGGCAAGGGTTTGCGAGCGTAAAGGATGTGGTCAAGGATAGCTTCAAGGCTATCGAACAGCTGTATGAACGCAAGGAGCTGATCACCGGAATCCCAACCGGTTATAAGGAATTGGATCGTATTACCTGCGGTTTTCAGAGGTCGGATCTCATCATAGTTGCCGGTCGTCCCAGTATGGGAAAGACGGCCTTCGCCCTAAATATATGTGAGCATGCAGCGATAGAGGCAAATTCGATATGTGCGATTTTCTCATTGGAGATGTCGAAGGAGCAACTCGTTCAACGTATGCTCTGTTCTCGAGCGGAGGTCGATGCTTCAAAGCTTCGCGGAGGTTTCTTGAGCGAATCGGATTGGCCTAAGCTCACCAGGGCCGCGGGCCTTCTGTCCGAGGCTCCAATATTTATCGATGATACGCCGGCCATCAACGTGCTCGAACTTCGTGCGAAGGCGAGGCGTTTGCAGATGAATCACGGACTGAATCTTATAGTCGTCGACTATCTTCAGCTGATGCGAGGATTGGGTAGAATTGAAAGCCGCGAGCGGGAAATATCTGAGATTTCGCGCGCTCTAAAGGCGCTTGCCAAGGAGATCAACGTTCCAGTGGTTGCCTTGTCTCAGTTGAACCGCGGCGTCGAAGCTAGGCAGGATAAGAGGCCACAGCTGGCCGATCTTCGTGAATCCGGTGCGATTGAACAGGATGC
>CAYWIG010000325.1:0-987 GCA_964458295.1 uncultured Myxococcales bacterium | reverse complement strand
GTCTATAGGGATGAGATGTACAACCGTGAGAGTCCTGACGCAGGAAAGGCTGAGATTATAGTCGGCAAGCAGAGAAACGGACCAACGGGTAAGGTGATGCTGGCCTTCCGCGGGAGCATTACCCGTTTCGATGATTTGGCACACGGGGTGGATGACTATCTGGAACCGGCGACGTTGTCAGCTGAGGGTCCCATTCCCGATGATTCCGCACCATTCTGATTATGAATGACCATCCATCAGTCAGTGTAATTATTCCTACATATAATAGGTCCAGTTTTTTACACGAAGCCATCGATTCCGTACTCAGTCAATCATTTGGAGATTTTGAACTCATAATCGTCGATGATGGAAGTACTGATTCTACAACCGATGTTATAGATGGTTTTGCTGACCGCAGGCTGAGTTGCATCAGGCAGGATAGGCGTGGAGTATCCTCGGCCCGTAATTTGGGCGTTTCCAGGTCGTGTGCGCCACTGATAGCCTTCTTGGATTCAGACGATCTCTGGCTTCCCGAAAAATTGCGCGTGCAGGTCGACTATTTCAATTCAAATCCTGATGTCGCTATCTGTCAAACTGAAGAGATATGGATAAGGAATGGAAAACGCGTAAATCCTATGGACAAACACAAAAAACATTCCGGTTGGATTTTTAGGGAATGTTTACCATTGTGCATAATATCTCCGTCAGCTGTAATGATGAGAAGGGAAGTTTTTAATGAGCTCGGAGGATTTGATGAGGAACTTTTGGCATGTGAGGATTACGATCTGTGGCTTCGCTCTACGCTTAGATATCCTGTAATTACGTTGAGTGAGCCGCTGATAATGAAGCGAGGGGGGCACTCCGATCAGCTCTCGAGTGAATGGGGGCTCGACAGATATCGAATAAAGGCACTTATGAAGATTCTATCGGATCCACTGCTTACCGATGAATATCGTCGTTTGGTGAGGGCCGAAATAGCCGGGCGTTCAAAAATTGTTGCCGAGGGAG
>CAYWIG010000324.1:0-3001 GCA_964458295.1 uncultured Myxococcales bacterium | reverse complement strand
ATTGATGATGGCGATTTCTGAACCCTCTTTGAGGACTGCCCCAAGCCTTTCGAGAAGTAAGAATGGAATCTCCGTATTCCACACATCGTTTGCAAAACCAATCTGAGGAATGCGTCCCCTCGTCGTCTGAACGATTCCGTAGCCCAAAACTCGATCACCCTTAGTGACAGTGATGCCGCGCATCTGGTCGGCGATGGGAAGCACAGACTCGTCACGATTCTGCCAGCTGGGAGCGTATTCCATATCCTGTTTTGCATTCATAAAATTATCGTCTATTTCGGATTCCGTGAACACGACATCGTCGTCTGACGAAATATCCCTTTTACAGATGGGTGTCGTAGCCTTGAAACAAATAAAATCGCGCGCGATTTCAAAACCATCCTTCAGATAGATCCCCTTCGCGCGATCGTTGTCGATCATCACCTCTAAGATATATTCTTTAATGCCATTCTCACGGAGAACTTTATAGGACTCCTTCGACATCATCTTGGATATCCCCTGACTTCTATATTCCGGACATATCGCTGTGCCCGAATCGTATGCCGATAGCACGCCGTCAATAGCCCTAATGCCATTGAGCCAAAATCCAACGAGCTTCCCGCCATCGAACGCGCCAATCGATTTATCGAGTTTGACACCGTTTTGATTTAACATGCTGATTAAGAGCTGCTCGGTCATGTGAATTTTGACCTGATAATCGCCAAAGGCCGCATTCGAAGCTTCGAGAAGCGTTGGAATTGAAACATCGCCCAAAGTTTTAATTGAAATATCGTTCATCATAACCTCCTCAAATAAGATTTAACTAATAGCCGATACCAGCGTAACGCCATAGTTTAAAAATGTTCCGGAGCTGGGAAGCTCATCAATAAACCGCTCGATCATCGCGAACTGATCATCCGTGAGCGCGCCTGGTAGGAAAGTTCGATATGCGATAACCTCCTGTTTTATGAATCGCTGCAGGAGGGAGATATCGGTCGTATCTGTATTTAGAGGTTCGATCTCGCGCACGATCGACCCGAAACCTGCCTTCTTCAACATATCAACGAGTTTTCCTCCAACGTTCGCATCCTTGCCATTTTCATCACAGTACGTTTTGACAAGCCCCCTTATGAGATCAAACGCCTCGTGAGGTGGATCGCATCTGTAGTTCTCAAGGTCCAAATCGATGATCCACAACCTCGTGCCCTTGCGAAATGTCCCGTGGAGCTTTGAAAGAATCTCAGATGTATCGGTAAGATGTAGGAGGACATACCTCATCAGCGCGCCATCGATTTCTGCGACACCTGGAACCGTCGAAGGCTGACTTACATCGGCTATGGCCCAGTTTAAATTGCTGGCTGTCTTCGTCTTCGCATTGTCGATCATATGATCCATATTATCGACGCCAGTAAAAGTGATTTCAGGATGAGCTTTCGCAAGAACCTTCAAGAAGGTTCCATTTCCCGTACCGAGATCCATCACCCCTCGACAATCAGCCAATCCACTATTCATCATGAACTGGTGATGACGATCAAACTGCATTTCAACCTGAAGATTCAATTGATCTTCGACAAGCTCCGCAATATCGGTCCAAATGTCTATCTTTTCATTCATTCCCATCCTCGCCAGACCTAAACACTTAGATACTTAGGCACTTAAGACACAATCGGCATCCGTCTCAACAAGCCAGTCCTCGTTGATAAATCCCTTCACCTCGAACATAAAACACGCGGGTTTGATATCAGCAAAATATTCCTTGTACGCCCTGAAGACTTCTTCATATTGCGAGATGTCTTTGAGAAGCAGCCTCACCTTCACGACATCGTTTAGAGTACCACCTGCTTTCTCTATCGCACCTTTCATTATCTCAATACAATGTCTCGTTTGGCCATAGACATCACCGATGCAGGCGGTGGATCCATCAGGATTAAGCGGAGCACAACCTGATAGCGCAATTATATTCCCCTTCCTGACGGCTCGAGAGAGACCCATCTCGTTTGCAAGGGGCGATTCCGACGGTACGTTGATTCTCTCCATAAAAACTTCCAATTAAAACTCAAACACTTAGACACTCAAACACGCAGGCTCACAGGCTCGCAGGCTCACAGGCTCGCAGGTCCGCGAGCTTACTACGAACATAATCGTTTCAATCCAAGACTCACCAATACCTCCTCAACCCTCTCCGCACAATCCTCCTTTATGAGGAAATAATCTTTGGAATACGTCGAGATGATGAGGCTGTTTATATTTTCAGCTGCGATCGCCTTGCTTATCTCGGCAAGAAATCCTACCGAATAGAAAGGAACCGCGACGTTCAAAGCGAACACCTTGTGGGTATCCTTGTTTCTTTCGATGAGATCCAAGGATGGAAGATTCCCCTCCTCGGTAACGATCGTAATTTCATCCTGATCCGTAAAAATCATCAGATGGTTTTCTGTCGATGCAGGTTGAGCGCGCACCTTCGCGTAGACATATCGCCCCGCATCTACACTAAACGTACTTCCCTCCATCATATCTTTCAGATCCATTACCCCATCCCCCCTTATTACTCGAACACGCGAACACGCAAGCACGCAGGCCCGCAGGCTCACAACCACTTAAATTTCCAAAGCATTCTCAATTATTGCAAAGACACATCCCCATCTTGCCATTATCGCAAGGGTGTTTTATAAGTGTCAGCCCAACCCTAAGGAGGCGGATATGATCACCAAAAAATACGAACATTTCCAGAAGGCCATGAAGGAACACATAGCACCCCTCAAAAATAAGAAGGGCAAGGTTACCGAGGAGGAGTTTGAAACCTTTATCGAAAAGTTGCTTGCGGATAGAAGCATCGAGCTCGATGGCAAGATCTACAGCCGCGATGGATTCGTATACGTGAAAGAGATCGACCATTCGACCTATCAGCTCATATGTTTTCAGATCAACTCGTTCGGCTCCGGCATCTTCGGCGATAACATCAAGAAGCTCTGCACGCCGATACTCACAACCGTGACGCTTCACGGGAAACATCGCTACCTCA
>CAYWIG010000323.1:0-3003 GCA_964458295.1 uncultured Myxococcales bacterium | reverse complement strand
CTGTAATATCAGCGCTCCCATGAACGATAGCCTTGGCAAATGCACCACAACCGGCCAGACCGCACGCCCCACAGTTGGCACCTGGGAGTGCGTGTTCGACCCTTGCTATACGCGCATCGATCTGAACCCTGAATACGCGCGAGGCGATAAAGAGGCCAAAGCCGAAGAGTAGTCCAAGAAGTCCTAATATGATTAGAGGTGGTAACATTTTTATCCGTCAGTTTCTGATTATTGTCCCAGTCCCGCAAATCCCATAAATGCTAACGCCATAAGCCCTGCACATATAAACGCAATCGGTGCACCTTTTAGTGCCTCCGGCACTTCAATTTGATCGAGCCTTTCTCGAACTCCACTCATGAGAAAGATTACGAGCATAAAGCCGACGCCACCTCCGAAACCCTGGAGAGCAGTCTTCGCAAAACTCTCCCCGCCATTTTGGAGCATCCCGAAATCCTTTATATTCAGGAGGGCGACACCCATGACGGCGCAGTTCGTCGTAATTAGAGGGAGATAAATTCCAAGCGCTTCATATAGAGGCGGAATGACCTTCATCAAGAACATCTCAACCAACTGAACAAGTGTGGCTATTACGAGAATGAATACGACAGTCGTAAGGAACGTAAAATCAAAATCGGTAACCGGTTTACCACCACCCATCACCGCATAGAAGATATTGTGTTCAGTTGGAGCCAGAAGATACCAATTCACAACCCATGTGACCGCCGATGCCATCGTCATTACGAAGATGACGGCTCCACCCATACCGACCGCAGCCTTCGATTGTTTTGAAACACCTATAAACGGACAGAGACCCAGAAACTTCGCTAGAATGAAGTTGTTAACTAAGACGATGGATATGAAGAGTAATATATATTCCTGCATCTATTTCCTCTACGCGATAGACTTCGAAAGCTTCCTAGCCTTTCGCCAGTTCTGAAACCCCATTATCAAACCAATAACTACAAATGCACCTGGTGCCATAACCATAACTGCAGCTGGTTTCACCAAACCTTCGTTAGAAAAATATGATGAAATTGTGATGCCCCATATCTGACCAGAGCCCAACACCTCGCGAATGAATGAGATCATTATCAACGCGATGCTAAATCCAAGCCCCATACCCAATCCGTCGAATATCGATGGAACGACTTTGTTTCGTGACGCAAAGGCCTCCGCCCTACCGAGGATAATGCAGTTCACGACGATGAGCGGAATAAATATACCCAGTGATTTGTTGAGTTCAGGGAGCCATGCGCTTATCACCATCTCAACTATTGAGACGAACGTCGCAATGACGACGATGAAGCATGGAATCCTGATTTTAGATGGAAAGAACCTTCCGAAGATCGATATGATGGTATTCGAACAGATCAACACGAACGTCGCGGCAAAACCCATGCCGACAGCGTTCTGAAGGGAGACCGATACGGCCAAGAATGGGCAAAGGCCCAACATCAGCACTAGAACCGGATTTTCCCTGAATAATCCTTTAGTCAACTCTTTCATCATATGGTCACTATATGTTTTCTAAATAACCTTTTACTTTTAATAGGTTGCGTCTGCTGGTTGCGTTTGCGATGCTCGAATCGTCAAGCGGTTGCGTCAGTCGGCCGTAAAACGTTAGACTTAAGGCGCGGAACGTTTCGTGCCGCGCTACCCCAACCGCATAACGTCTTGAAGATTCTGGGTATTTCCCAGCTCCCCCAAGAGGAGGGCCTCCTTATACAGAAATGTATAGGGATATCAATAGCAAAAGGAAACCCTTTGACACCTCCAAGGTGTCAACTATATGTTTTTCAAATAGTTATAGATGGACGACACCTTGGAAGTGTCCGAAGGTTGCAATATGATATTTTAGGGATATCAATAGGAATCAGAACTCCTACTACAGCTTATTCTGCGCCTTCAGGACTTGCCTTCCCCCTTACTAGCTCATCAACAAAGCTCCTAAACCCATTTCCCCACAGCTGAGCCAAAACAGTATTTGTGAAACCTTCTCTATGAATCAATAAATTTCTCATGGTACCCTTCCAAAACCTATTTTCGTCACTCCCTTTGAACACAGCCCAATCAATTTCAGTAACTTCCCAAATCGTAAGCTGCACATCGCGAGCTGCCCAGTAAGCATACGCGCCCTCACCTGAACGAGGCTTAACGATTATGTCACCGACCTTTGGTGTCTCCCCATCCCAATAGCCGAATGTACGATAACCAGGTTCACAATCCTGAAAACTTGTTTCAAACCTGCCCGCTTTACCTAGCAAGCTAATCACCCTTGGAAGATTTGATTGCCCAGGAAACCATCCGGCGCGCCACACAGCAGTAGGTGCCTTCAGTTCCGAGGGAGGCGTGCGATGAAATGCAAAGTAATTCACCGGCACTGTCGAGAACAGACCTGGCTGTCTTCCAATTTGGCTATGGGAAGATGGCGTGGCAAGACCGAAGAGGTCTGCTGTTCCAACAAAACCACCGACATCAATCGTCCCACTACCTGCTGCTACACCTGGCAACGTAGATCCAGGGAAAGAATTCATGCTGATATGCATCACAATCTCCTTTATTTAATACCTATCCACTCTCCAATGGTCGGGAGGAAAAATGAGGGAGTCACCGATCTACTTCTAGCAAATAAACTCATTGGCATAATCGGTGAGGCTTGAAAGCAATCATGAAACCCTGAGCCCAATCCGCTGGGAAACGTACCTATAGGCCTGACGCCGCCAGTTAAATCACCGGTTAAGCCAGTTCTTGCCAACCCATATGAAATACTGATGAAGATAATTGTTGTGGCGAACCAAGTCCTGATACGAAAACCATATAATCCTCCTTTTTAACGTCACCCTTAAATATTAATTACTTCCACATTCGTTAGGATGTTCGGCTTTTCCGATAAAAAAGTTATCCTAAATATTCACTTTCCGTATACTGCAGTACACGGAAATGATTCTTGGTGAATTCAAGTTTCTAGCGCACCACCTGGAGGAAATCATTGAAAACTTCTTG
>CAYWIG010000322.1:0-3009 GCA_964458295.1 uncultured Myxococcales bacterium | reverse complement strand
GAAGGTAAGCTCATTGCATACCTCCAAATCCTATTTTCTGAATTGCATGAAAGACTCGGCACTCAATTTCTTCACCAACTTCCTTCGATAGAGGGTAGAAGAGCGCCATTGAAGTTCCATCAGCTAACTTCTTTACAGGATAGACGAGTCGGATCCCTTCCCGACCTATCCTTGTGTGAACACCGATGCCACCTATATGGAACGCATCATTCAATACAAACTGAGCAAAACCGATTAGACCCTCGCGAGGGCGAATTGGGGTATAATGAACCTGAGATATGTCCAAGCTTCCCACCTTATCTTCCATTGTTTCCACCTCCTACCCGTGAAAATCGGAAAATAAGGCCCGATCTTATTTGCGGCCCATCACTCTATCTACATGATATATGATGGTATTTATTGCTGTTTATGCTTCTGTGCGACCTGGTCTTGCTCAATATATGCTCTGACTTCGGGACAGGGGATCCAGTTATCGGGATTACTCATACCCCGTAAGCAAGACTTGTCATTACATGTGCTACAAGTTTTACGAAGCTCCTCGAGATGTATCTGTCGCTTTCTAAAGGGTTTGTAAGCTTTTCCAGTAATTAGCTCATGTGCCCTGATAAATGATTTTCTAGCTCTTTCAGCCCCTCTTTTTATCGAAATATCCGGAAATAACTTCACAGCAATATTTTGGAATGACTCTTTAGACATTCTTAGATCCCATACATCATATGCGATCTGATTTTCATTTATGCGCATACGAAAATCATCATCCTGAATACTAAGTGAATCTCTAGCCACCTTTGCTGCCTTAACAGCTGTAGCTTGCACAAATTTATCTGGCATATTCACATCCAATAGTACTGCTAAATAACGTCTATCTACTAAAGCCTCTTCTGCTTTGTATTTCCTGTATAAGGGTTGGCCCTTGGCACTACGACCATCAATACAGTTAAACGAGGAACCACGAATGGGCATTGGTATCGTAAATCGGCCATCTTTTATCGGGAATACTATATAGCCATCCGTCAGACCAATCTTTGGAGACATGCTTTTCTTGAAGGGTTTATTTGGATCTATAACATCGCTAATATCATACTTTTCACATATCTCTAAATACTTAACAGCCACATTACTACGATGCTGACTTTGCTTGCGAGCACCTTCAACTTTTGCTTTCTCAAGTGCCTTAAAATTATTATATGCTGCAATATAATCAGGATTACGTCTTATTCGCTCCCAGCGATCGCTCTTCCAATTTCTTATCTCAAACTGCGTACCCTTGGCCATTTGAACACCTCCTATCACGTCTTGACAATTCACAATTGTGAATATATAAGCGGCGCATGGTTGTCAAGATTGGTCATAAAATACGAACTTTTCGACTCGATGCAGGGCTTACCCAGGCTCAATTGGCAAAGATGCTAAAGAAGAATCAAGCGTATGTAGCTAATTTAGAAAGGGATTATCGCAGTATATCTTTGAATACACTCGAACGGATCGCAAAAGCGCTTAAGAAAAAAATGCGCGATTTCTTTTAGTTTTTTTTTGCGTTCATACATTAACGATTGTGAATACAGGAGGAGCAGATGAAAATCGCAATTTATTGCAGAGTATCGACCGATGATCAAAAGACAGATCTGCAGCTGGATGCTTTGAGAAAATACTCAGAGACTCGCGGGCTGCAGATTTTCGACGAATATATTGATCAGGTATCCGGTGCAAAAACGTCTCGACCTGCATTGGATCGACTTCTAGCAGATGCCCGGAGAGGAAAGTTAGAAGTTCTAGCCGTTTGGAAAATCGATCGTCTTGGCCGCTCAGTACCACACCTGCTCAGTGTTTTAACCGAACTGCAAACGTTAGGGATCCAGTTTGTTAGTCTCCAGGAGGCAATCGACACGGCCACCCCGGCGGGGCGTATGGTGTTCACGTTTTTGGGAGCCGTCGCCGAGTTTGAACGCGCCATTATCTCGGAGCGTGTAAAAGCAGGTATGAAAGCCGCCAAATCCAGGGGAAAACATATCGGAAGGCCAACTGCACAATTCGATCTGAATCGCGCCGTACAGCTTAAATCTGAAGGTTTGACGGTACGAAAAATTGCCGTTCAACTTGGCATCTCACGCTCAACTGTGTCGAGATACCTGTCCCAAAACCCCTAAAAAAATGCGGCCCGAAACCCCAATGATTTCAAGCCGCCATTTTGATGTTTTCGTTGTCTTAAAAGGTTATGTTTTTGAAATATCGAATGTCATATTCATTTTTATTCTACGAACACGTTTGCTAAGTTATCTACAATTTCAGTTTATTACCTGTTTGTTTTATGGTTTAAAACGCATGATACCTAATGCCATTCCATCTATCTCATAAGTTCCAAGCTCCGTCATACTTGAAGGGGTAGAAATATCGAGGTAGTAAAGTATGTTTTGAAGATCTGAAACACCGCTTGAACCGGGTGCATAGGATTTAACGACCATTTTTGTAGCATCTGAATTGACAGCCATACCCGTATAAGTGCCACCACTATATGACTTTGAAGAAATGATTGAGCCGTCATCTCCATCAATCAAATACAGGATTGCTGAACTATCAGAATTGTTGGTACACAGTCTGGCAATTATATCCGAATCGCTACCCGCCTGTCTGAATGCTTCCATATAGGTAAGAGAACAAGATGTTTCCCCTGGCGTGGAAAATGAATTGGCCAATGTCATATCACCAGTATCCGTATCTACGCTCACTGCACGAATCCGATAACCACTTGTTGTGCTGGAAGTATCAACATATACAGTGTGAGTATCGCCAGCTTCACCATCCACATAATTCGTTACAAAAGCTCCATTTGAGATCCTTTCACCAGATGAAGTATCCGCCGCTACCACTAACGATGTCACGCTGTCGTATGTTCCATCAGCTCTGAGATTTTTCAGCAAATATATCTTTGTCTCTCCAGTGGAACCAGAGTAACGCGGATCCGGAACAATCAAGTGATTTTCAGTAGAATCCTGATTAGATATAAACGAG
>CAYWIG010000321.1:0-3019 GCA_964458295.1 uncultured Myxococcales bacterium | reverse complement strand
TTTTTGCTGGATATTTTGGTGAGGATCGGATAGGAAGCCCCACTGAACCACTGGAGATTCGATGAGTAGGTTTTTCATCTCAATATTGGTTTTGTCCATGATCGTCATTCCTGAGATTGCCATTTCAGCGGGGGGTGGTGAGTTGTCAGTCGGTGGTGAGAGCAGCGCTGTAAATTGCGAGTCGCAGATGCAAAAATATCTGATCTTCAAAATCGGGCAGGGTGATTTCGATGAAAATGAGGAGATGTTGAAGAGGGATTTTTTCGATAAGTGTGAAGAGCTTTCAGATAGGGCGCCTTCAAAAGAGATAGAGGTCAAAAGGGGGTCGGAGGGGACTGCTGCCGATACTGAGGTTCAGAGGGTTGAGAAAGCATCCGGGCAGGTGACAATAAAGAAGGACATGATAGATGGAAGACTTCGCGAGAAGGGTTTTATCGTCGAAGGTGATCACGTGGTGGTGGCGTTCGCCACCGAGCGCATAGAGAAGGATTTGATCAGCTCCTTCTTCTCATCTATTCCCAGCGGTGATGTTACGAAGAATGAATGTGAGACAGCACTGTATGATATTTTTTTGAAAAAAGGTTTTTCGTCCGACACGCGGAGGTTCAACAGAACTCAGAAGATGAGGGCGCGCGCCTTTAGAACGGTCGTCAATCGCTATAAGGATTTGAGTTACATGCCTAACGATTCTACGATAAAGGCTGCAGCCATCGTTGATAAGGCTGCAGAAGCTGTAGTGACGTGTGGGGTGGTGGTGGATATCGATGATTCGGACAGAGGTTTCGAGGCATGTGCTAAGGGGAGATGTAAGACAGTGGATGTGGCAACAAGGGGTAGGATCGCAACGGCTACGAATTCTAAGTGCGAGAGCAATGAAAACAAGACTACGGCATACATAGGTGCTATCAGACATGTTTGCGATGCGATGGGTAGGAGCCTGGGATCCGATATGGTAAGGATGTATTCAAGTAAGTAGTCGAAGGAGGACGATGAAGGTCAACGTTGCAAATTACTTAACCTTCTCACGGTTGATATTGGCGCCGGTCTTTATCTATTACTTTGTGATTGAGATGAGGATGTGGGCGTTCATCATTTTCTGCGTTGCAGCCTTTACGGATCTCATAGATGGCACCGTCGCTCGTATTCTAGGACAGCATTCGAAGATCGGCGCGCTTCTGGATCCGATGGCTGATAAATTTCTTATGCAGGGATGTTTTATCCTGCTCCTTATCTCAGGTTTCTTGCCGTGGTGGTTTTTTGCCTTGGCGCTGACGAGGGATCTGATGATAGTGGGTGGGATCATCTACCTGGAGACGAAAAAAGCTGAGCTTCCGTACAGGGCTATCTGGCCGTCGAAATTGGCGACACTCTTCCAGATGAATGTCGCTGGTTTCGCGCTTCTGAGGTGGTGGTTGGTGGTCGATCCTAACCTACCATCTCAGCTGGTTTTTTGGCAGATGTTGTTCACAATGCTTTCGGCAGCCTTCATCCTTGTCAGTGGCTACCAATACATTCAGATGGGATTGTATCTCCTACGCAAGGGCAGGATTGCAAATGCCTGAAAGAGTTGAATGGCAAGATCTGGGTCTCGTTCCATACGAGGATGCCTGGCAGGTTCAGGAGAAATTACGCAAAGAGCGTTCGGCTGACGAAATATCGGATAGATTTCTATTCGTAGAACATCCGCCGGTATTCACATTGGGCAAGCGCGATTGTTCTGATGATTTCCTAACATCACAGGATGAGATAACGGCAGACGGTATCGATATCATCAAATGTAACCGAGGCGGAAAGATCACCTATCATGGGCCTGGTCAAATCGTCGGCTATTTCATCTTCAAGTTGAGTGGGATGGGCCTTGGTGTGAAGGATTTTGTAAGCTCCATCGAGGAGATCTGCCTGAGGTCGTTGTCGAATTTCGGAATCGATGCCACGCGCGACGAAGAACATCCAGGTCTATGGATTGGAAAGAATAAGATAGTAGCGATCGGCCTCAATGTTTCTCATGATGTGACTCAGCACGGTTTTGCGATGAATGTGAATTGCGATCTAAAACCGTACAGGCATATCGTGGCGTGCGGAATTAAGGGTAGGGGGGTCACATCCTTTGCGGAGCTTCTAGGGATCGCTCCATCAGCGGCTGAGGTGAAGAAGAACATTACCAAACATATGTCCGAGGTCCTTTCCAGGGATGTTGTGGAATGGTCAGACTAGAATTTGAATTGTACGTATGTCATCCCGGCAGGTGTAAGCCGGGATCCAGTATATGTCTCCACAGCTGGATCCCCGATTAAATCGTTCGGGGATGACAATCCAGATTATTGAAATGTGTAAAATGAACTATCCAGAAGTGAATGTGAGTGCCTCGGTAGCGAGTGGGGTTTCCTCCTCGATCGGCTTCTCTTCATATACTTCGATATAATTAGCGTCCTTTTCCTCGTCGGGTAAATTCTTGAGGAATTTCTCATATTCCTGCTTATCAATCTTGCTGTCACGAATCAGCGTATCGACCAATCGCCTGTCGAATTTCAATCTCTCGTTGTTGTACGATTCATTTTTCATAGTTATTTAAAACCTCTCAATGTTAAACCCTATTTCTTAGATGGGGCCTTTTCGATATGTGTTATGATACGACCGTCTTTGAATATTCGAACGTCCCCGGATGATTCTGAAATAACAAACGCTATCGATTGAGTCAAGCTGGTGATTCCTGCCGCGGCGATGTGTCTGCTACCCAACCCCCTCGGCAGACTGGATTCATCGGTTGCCGCGCCTAGATATCTTCCGGCGGTGAGAACCGTTCCGTCGTCAGCGATTACAAATGCTCCATCCATTGCGGAGAGTTCCCTGATCGTCTCCTTCAGCGACGGGGAGAGAATATTTCTCTCCTCTTCATCGTAACCTTTGAATGGATTCATGATCATCTGCTTTGAAAGCTGCATGACCTTTTCATGATCGCCCAGTACGAATATCGTTCCTATGGCCTTTCCTTCTCGGCCCTTATCGGCGAGCACTACCG
>CAYWIG010000320.1:0-3032 GCA_964458295.1 uncultured Myxococcales bacterium | reverse complement strand
ACTCTCATCTTTGACGAGATAAAGGCGGCAGTTCAGGCAGGGGCGAAGACCGATGGATTGACTTCGAAGACAACTGACGCCGCAAACAGCTACGGCCCCGGTAAGATCGATGCGGCTGCAGTTCTTGGTCATGTAATAGTGAACAACTCTGCATATAATGGTACGGGTGATCTTGAGTCGCCAGGCGGTGGATGTTCGCTAATAGTAGGGAGTGGAATTTCCGGAAGAACTATTTTGGTTCTTTCTTCGCTTCTTCTTTTATCCTTTGTGGCTCTCTCTTTAGCCAGTCGGAGAATCTTGGCGAAAAGATTCCGGTAAGATTTCTATTTACCAGATAGACATCATCCGTATCGAACGGCCTAACGTATGTGCTCATAAAGTCTGGACCGCCCTTTCCTATTATTACATCCAACACCATTTTATCGTCCTTGTCGAACGCTGTGACATGAAGACCCGCTGGCCCCACCTGATAGGCGTGCCGTCTTTTGGGATTGCTCGATACTAAAACACCTTTAGAGAGTCCACCGAAGGAACCGAGCGCGCTCAGAACACGAGTGATGTCGGCTCCCTTCCATTCGGTTGGCGGAATCTCCCGACCCTCTTTTTCAAGCAATCTCTTCTTAACATCCGTAATCTCTTCAGAAACTTCCCATTTGTCTCCATCGCCTCTTCTTATCAGTGAGCCATCGATCAACTGTTCGACTTGAAAATGTTCAATATTCGCTATATCAAAATCGGGGATGAAATAGTCGGATGACGTATCATCCACGCGGTGGCTAAAGGGGTCGTCGATAATTATTATGACAACCGCAACTATTACAGCTATTCCAAGATATATAAGTGGGCGCTTACTCATGCGAATGAACTATTCTCTTTCTCCTCTTCCTTGTGATAAAGAATACGAGGACCCCGATCAATACAGTAACGATTGGACCGATCACAAGATTGAGATATTTAAAAACCTGTTTTGCGCCGTCCGGCATAATGGCGATCGGTCTTGAAATTTCATTTCTAGATCTAATCCCAATCAGGACATCACCCATAGCGAAGCTGTCGACGGCATTTTCAAAGAGCATTGCGTTGCTTGGAAAATTGCTGAGAAATCTATCGCTTATCCATCTGGATGAGCCCACGATGAATATCCGTGAAAAGTCGGGGCTCTCCTTTATCATGTCGTTATCCTTCGCTGATTCAAAGAAACTTCCAAATGGGCCCTCCAAGAGGGCGATCAACGGCCTAGCTTTCCTTGTCCCCTTTAACGAGGCTTCATTTGCGGATTGAGGATCGAGCACGATGTTTCCAGCGGGTGCTGTCGTCGAGTATGGGGATGAAGTTGCAAGAACCTCATCTTCATGGGCGCCGTTTACGGCCTTTGAAAGTTTCAAAGGGCTCGTCCATGGGAGGACGATGGATTCGATATCGGAGACCAAGGGATTGGCGGAATTGAATTGATTCATCCTGATGTCTGGCCAGTATGCATACGGAAGGTGGTAGGTGACAGGTCCGCCGGAGAAGGCGGCCATGGCATTCGATTGGTCGAGGATGAGGGATTTTTCAATGTCGGCACCGTAGTGTTTGAGGGGGACGAATAAATTCGAGTCGATCTCTGTAACCTTTAACGACGGATCTATCTGAAATCTATCGGCGAGCAAGACGATCTTTCCACCCTTCATAAGAAATTGGTCGATCGACGTGAGGGTTTCCTCGCTCAAATTGCGCGGCGATATGATGATCAGCGCTCCATATTGTTTGGGATCGAGATCGCTTATCGTCTCATCGGTCATATCGGTTAGTTCGTATCGTCTGGACAGGCTGTCCCGCATGAAGAGATATGTTTCCTGTGAATCCTTTGTGGCCAACCAGCCGATCATCGGCAATTTATCGGAGGAAACCTTTACTATGGCCTCAGTGAGGTCATATTCCAGATTTTGTACCTGCCTAATTACCGGGATCACCTGCTGTCTTCCACCGTAGAGAACGACCATCCCTAAAAAGATTTTTGCTACCTCCTGTTTATCGCGTTCTATGACATTCAATTGAACAGGGGGGACGCCAAGCATCATCGCATTCTGTTCCTCGATTGCAGATGAATTGGGGTCGATGAATTCAATTTGGATTTTGTTTCCAGCGACGCTCTTGAATTCAGACAGTATATCATCGACATTTCTTCTGAGCGGCTTCAGTGAAGGAGGTAGGTTTTCGGTAAAATAAAGCCTGACAGTGACGACATCTTCGAGGTCCTCGAGTATTCTCTCGGTAGCGTCGGAAAGCGTGTAGATCTTGTTATCCGTAAGGTCGATTCTGAACGGATGCCTTGCAGAGAAGAAATTGATCGCCACAAGGCCGATCAAAAGCGCTCCAACGGTTATTAATGTTCCAACTTTACTCATAATAAATTCTTATCGCCTCGCTATTCCCTTTAAGATCCGTTCATTGAGATAGAGAAACAGGCCGATCACCGAGAGATAATAGATTATATCGCTGCTATCGACGACCCCCCTGGCGATGGAATCGAAGTGAGTCGTAAATCCAATATACTGCAGGATGTTTGTGATAAAGGTACTTCTGCCACCTATCGCCAGCGGCGTCCCCACTATCAGAATCAAGAAACAGACGAACACCCCTAGTATAAACGCTATGATCTGATTTTCAGTCAAAGAGGATATCATTAGTCCGATGGAGAGATATGCCCCGCCCAGAAACAGAAGGCCCAGATATCCACCCATGATGGGGCCCCAATCGGGATTTCCTACGAGCGCAACCGTTATTGCTATGGGCGTGGTGAGTATGAGGGCCGTGGCTATAAGTCCCATCCCGGCCAAAAACTTTGCGATTATGATATCGACATCCCTTATCGGTAAGGTGAAGAGTATTTCGAGCGTTCCAAGCTTCCTCTCCTCCGACCATTTGCTCATGGCTACCGCCGGCACAAAGAACAGGAATATCCAGGGCATCATCCCGAAGAACTGTCTCATGTCTGCCTGGCCTATGAGAAAAAATGTTCTGAAGAAAAGCCAGTTCACTATTACCAA
>CAYWIG010000319.1:0-3038 GCA_964458295.1 uncultured Myxococcales bacterium | reverse complement strand
GACAAAATTATCATTAGGATCTGCAGCTCGTTGAAATCGAACTTGGATCTCACGATACTGGGTTGGTATGCCGGTGGTATGGATCCTGGTCCAGAGTCTGGCGCCAGCTTCTCCTGCGCCACCAGGACTAAGAGAAGAGATTACCACTTCGATCAGGAAGTTGTTGCTGTCTATATCGTAATCATCCCGTGTTATGGTGTAATCGGAACTGATTACGTCGTCTACTGCGCCGCCGCTTCCCGCTTTCGTCCATTCTGCATCTGCAACCGCCTCGGTCAGTGTCCAGACCTCATTCGTGGTTATGGCAGGGGCTGCAGCTGGAGCTGCACCACTGACAAAGTTGGATTGATGAGAGCTTGAAAGCTCTCTTCCATCGGTGTTTGTCGCACCCGTGTCTACAGAGGCGGAATAGGTCGTACTGTAAGAGAGGTTGCTAGTAGGACTAAACGACATCGTATAACCACTCCAGCTGAAGGTGCCGTCGACTTCATTCGTTCCATCGGAGAGTGAAAATGCATCCTCGGTGGAATCTTCATCCATCGATTCCGAAAAGGTTATCGATACATCGATGGTGGGCGATACATCGTCAGCCTGATCGGCTGGGCCGAAGGTTGCGACATTTGGTGTTACCGGGCGAACAGTAAAACTTGAACTGAAGGCCTCGGCCAGAGCGTTTCCTTCAACATCCTTGGCAGCGGTGCTCATTGTAATCGAGTACGTCGTGCTGTAGGAGAGGCTGCTATCTGGTGCAAAGGTCATCACCTCTCCATCCCAACTGAATGTTCCGCTAACCGTATCATCGCCCTCGGATGGTAAGGGGATGCTTTGATCTGCACTTACATCTGCTGATAATAAAAAGGCACCTTCGGTTGCACTTTCGTCCATCGCTTTAGAAAAGGTAACGGAGATACTTGCAGTTACTGAAATGTCAGTAGCACTATCCGCAGGCTCTATCGATAAGATAGTCGGTAATGTTGTGTCTCCCGAATCGCCATCTCCGCTGCTGCCACTACCTCCTCCACATCCGTAAAGAACCAAAATAACTGCCGCGGCGAAAATCATTTTAAAAACCGGTTTTTTCATCATATTCCCCACGTCCAACCCAATCGAATTATATCATATTTATACTACTTCTTCATATTTCATAATCCCTTTAATTAAGCGCAATTCCAAATAGCGGGGAAAGCACACACTCAATCTTTACCTGTATTTTGATTATTGTTATGAAACTTCGGCCAGACGGAATCGGCCAGGCCCGTGCTATCCGTATCGATTGCGAGTAGGCGGCCGCCGTACGTATTTGTGATGTATAGCGTTCCATCAGATGCGATGGCAGGTGAGGACCAGTTGAACGCACCGTTCTCCGGATCGTCGAATTCCCATAACACGGCGCCATCATCACCATCAAAGGCTATGATAACGCCCCATTCATGACCGATATAGACGGTACCATCATCGCCAACGGATGGTGAAACGTAAATATCGTTTCTGGACTCCTCAATCTCGTATGACCATTTTAACGTACCATTTGAATTGAGCGCTAACATTAAAGCGTTATCGGTATCGCTGGCTTTGGTTCCAATGTAAATTGTTCCGTCCGCACCGATCACCGGTGACGAGCGAATTTCTCTGGATCCGGTAACTTCATAACGCCACTGATGGACGCCAGCGGAGTTTACCGCATGAACATAACTCACACCACCCGCCGGTTCACTTCCGACATATAGTGTGCCATCCGCGCCGATAGCCGGTGAGGAGAAGTTATCTGAAGTTCCTGGAAGACCTTCAGACCACACGAGATCGCCATCGGTGTCGATCGCACGTAATTGAGAACCCATTGAGACGTAGATCGTGCCATCGGAACCCACAGCCGGCGATGTTCGGAGCTCTCCACCCATTCCTGAATCATATGTCCATGCGTTCGATCCATCGACCAAGTTGACGGCATGGATCGACTTATCTGGTCCGGTCATATAGATCCTGGTTCCATCCGCGGAAATTGCGGGAGTTGTGCAGCCAACGTTCGACGCCTCCTCGCCTGCAGGATATGTCCAGAGATGGCTACCGTCTGAATCGAGGGCGTAGAGGTTATTGTCGTAATCCTGCACGTAGATGTTTTCACTCGTATCAACAACCGGAGAGAAGACATCCTCATCGATGGCATAATACCATTTTAGGGTTCCATTTGAGTTGATGGCATAGAGTCCACGGTTCTCTCTCTCCTCGGTGTAATTTCGCCAATAGCCTGCTCCGAAATATATAGTTCCACTGGGGCCAATGGCAGGAGAGGAGTAATATCCACCGCTTTCGGCATCATACTCCCACTCGAGGCGCGTATCGTCAGGGACAACTCCAAATGTAGCCGTGGAGAAACTCCAGGTCGTATCGCTTTCCATCTGGTTTCCAGCTACGTCAGTTACGGATGTAGTAATCGTTGCGGTATAAGTCGTTTCCTCAGAGAGATCCATGGAGGGTGTGAATGTCACCGTTCGCGAATCCGAATCATAGAGCATCGTTCCGGGCACGGCCGAACTCGAAACGAGCGTAAATGTTTCGGATAAAATCGTCTCCGAATTCATGTCCTCTGAAAATGTGGCGGAGACAGTAGTGTCGACGGCGACATCATCAGAACCATCACTTGGTGTGACAGAGGTGATCGACGGAGCTGTCGTATCGGTTGTGTCCATTTCATCACCTGTCGTAAAACTCCAACTTACATCGGCCTCCATCTCGTTTCCTGCGATGTCAGTTACGGATGCCGATATCGTTGCGGTATATACTGTATCCTGAGAGAGACTTGCTGAAGGTGTGAATGTTGCCGTGAACGATGCCGAATCATAGCTGACCTCTCCATCCACAGCCGAATCGGAATCTGATATTAGCGTAAATGTCTCGGATGAGATGGTTTCCGAATCCACGTTTTCTGAAAATACAGCGGATACTGCAGAGTTTAAACCAACCCCTTCGGTGTCACTAGCTGGTGTTATTGTTAGAATGGTTGGAGAGGTTGAGTCGCTTTCGAGACCGTCATCTCCGCC
>CAYWIG010000318.1:0-3056 GCA_964458295.1 uncultured Myxococcales bacterium | reverse complement strand
AAGCAGATTCGAGAGAAGTATGAGGCGCTGGTCCAGACTCAGAACTCAGGCTCTGAGCACTCTGAAATCATATTCAAGAGTCATGCTATGCGAAGGGTGCTGAATCAGGCGGGTCGGCTAGTCGGACATCATGCGAACGTGTTGATAGTCGGGGAGACGGGGACCGGGAAGGAGCTCTTGGCAAGATACATCCATCGCCAGGAGGGGAATTGCCAAAGACCATTCGTCGCCGTGAACTGTGCAGCCATTCCTGAACAGCTTTTGGAAACAGAACTCTTCGGCTCTGAGGCAGGTGCATACACAGGGGCTGTAAAGAGGAGGATAGGAAAATTTGAACTGGCCGATCATGGCGATATCTTTCTCGATGAAATCGGTGCCTTGCGATTGGATCTCCAGGCAAAGATTTTGCGAGTCCTTCAAAACGGAGAATTTTGTAGGCTCGGCGGCAATGAGATGATCCGGGCAAATTTCAGGGTCGTCGCAGCAACCAATGAGGCGCTCGAGGAGAAGGTCAGCCGTGGTGAATTCAGAATGGATCTGTATCACAGAATAAGAGTGATTCAGCTCGCCGTACCCTCCTTGAGGGAGAGGGTGGAGGATATAGCCCTTCTGACAGATTATGCACTTAACAGGTTTGCAAAGGATAGTTTGGTTAAAAAACTGACACAGGGAGCTCACGCTCGGCTGATGGCATATCACTGGCCGGGCAATGTCAGAGAGCTGATGAATGTCGTTCATAGTCTGACGATTTTGGCATCTGCGGATATAATAGATGAATCGGTCTTTCCCTCCTGGGCGATGAATGGTTGTGCAGGAATAAACGAAGATGGTCCGGGAAAGCTTCCATCCGTAGATCATGCCGTCTGCACATTGAAGGAATACGTCTCCAGGGCGGAGAAGAGCTATATTGAACACACACTAAATATCTTCAACGGCGATAAATCTAAGACGGCACGATTTATGAATATGGGCAGAACGACGCTGTATAACAAGATGAAGGATCTGGGGATGATGTGATGAGAAGATGATATGGTCAATGGGGAGACCTTTAGAACGCTAATAGTATTTCTACAATACGAGCAATTGCATTTTACGGACCGATTAGTGATAATCCCAACATTCTAGGGGGGAAGATGAGAGAGGGCGGGTTTACGCTTTTCGAGTTGATTTTGGTCTGTGCGATGGTTGGCATGCTGGCGGTTACAGGATTGCCTAGGTTCATCAACCTATCGGCCAATGCTAAGGATAGCTCCATGAATAGCACAGTGGGGGCTGTCAGGAGCAGTCTAGCGATATACAGGGCAAACGACGCTGCGACGACGTCGACGGATGGAAGTTATCCAACGGCATTGGATACGAGTGTTGTTGGCGCGCAGTGTACGAATTGTTTTTCAGCACTTCTATCGAATGGATTGAACGATCCCTCCTGGAGTAAGATGTCAAACCTCAGTTATTCATACAACAGCGGAACTGGCGTCGTTACCTTCACGTACAACTCAACCAACGGGACTTTCGAGTGATGTTCCTTCGGTTGAGCGACCATCAGGAATGATATTCAGAAATGAAAAAGAGAAAAAAACTTACTACCAAAAAAGGTCATAAGAATAAGAATAGGAAGAGGGGGTCAGCGGATAAGGCCAAGGCCTCAACCTGTGTGGGTGACCTCTCCCTTCATCGAGATGGCTACGGATTTGTCATGACGGCAAATCCAGATCAGGATGATATCTTCGTACCTGCACGCTATATAGGCGATGCCCTCCATACGGATTTGGTGAAGGTGAAGTGCGCTGAAGGCAGAAGGGGTTTGCCCGAGGGCCGAATTTCGGATGTGCTGGAGAGAAGGGTCACGAAGCTGATGGGTAGATTGGAACGTCATGGAAAAATATGGCAGGTCATCGCCGATGATCGACGTGTCAGACACAGGATCGTCGTGAAAGATAAGTTGATCGGTAAGGCGAAACACGGTGAGAACGTCATCGTTGAAATTTTGAGTTATCCATCTGGTGATAAGCCGATGAGCGGAAAGGTAATCGACGTCCTGGGCCCGAGGGGAGAGATGACCACGGAAAAATCTGCGGTTATAGCCAGACATCAACTCGTGCGAGATTTCGATGATGAGGTGGAAGCTGATGCTAGGAGATCGTGTGAAAGGGTGGAGGGCGATTTGGCCGAGGATGATCTCCGAAGGGATCTGAGGGAAATTTCATTTATCACCATAGATGGTGAAACCGCCAAGGACTTCGATGATGCGGTAGCCGTGAAACAGATGGATGATGGCGTCATACGCCTCTGGGTTTCGATAGCTGACGTCACATTTTATGTCGCGCCGGGTTCACCACTGGATGATGAGGCCTACAGCAGAGGAACCTCGGTATATTTTCCCGGTGACTGTCTGCCCATGCTTCCCTTTGCCCTCTCCAATGACAGATGCAGTTTGCGTCCCGATGAGGATCGTTTGACCGTGACGGCCGAGATGGATGTGAGTCCGGACGGTAAGGTTGTGAGAAGCGATATATACCGCAGTGTTATCAGAAGTAGAAAGAGAATGACATACACAGGTGTGAAACGAATTTTAGTTGAGAAGGATAAGAAGGTCAGAGAGGAATACGGGGATATTATTTCCCAACTTGAAACGATGGAACGCTGCTTCAGTTACTTTAGAAAAGAGAGAGTGCGACGAGGTTCCATCGATTTCGATCTCCCCGAACCCGAGATAGTCATAGATATGCAGGGGGATGTTTCAGAAATAGTTCGATCTGAACGTCACATAGGTCATATGATGATCGAGGAGTTCATGATCGCTGCGAATGAAACCGTTGCAAGATTCCTAACAGAAAGGGAAACAGGGTGTATATATCGCGTTCACGAAGTTCCTCCTGAAGAAAAATTAAAAGAGTTCGCACTGCTGCTTCATAACCTGGGATATAAAGTCAATATTTCGAAGAACGCCTCAACTGGTAAACTTGGAAAAGTGGTCGATGCCGCAAGAGGTAAGCCTGAGGAACGTCTAATCAATAACATGCTTCTGCGTTCGATGTCTCAAGCCATGTATGGCG